>NZ_VMML01000031.1:0-530 GCF_013277175.1 Streptococcus sp. 3167
ACTTGGAATCTCTAAGGTATTTGATTTATGCCATATAGCATTATCCATGACAAGTAAAATATAGTCATCTGGATAAGCTTGTGAGACTTGCCTTAGAAATTCATTGATCCACTCAGTATTGCATCCTCCAGCAATGAGGAAAAAGGAATCTCCTGTCTGAGCATCTACTGCCCCATAACAATAGCGATATTCTCGCATATAATGACTAGGAATGCTAGGTCGGATTCCTTGAGGAGCCCAACAAGAACTCATCTTACTGATTCTTCCGAAACCAGCTTCATCTTGGTACATCAAACGTACTTTGTTATAAGTCCCCTCTTCTTTAAAGCGCTTACTTAAGGTCTCGAATGTAGATTTTATTTTTAGACGTCTCAATTGTCTGAGCGTCTGCCTTCTTGGGATGCTCAGGTCGAGGAGTGACCGTTCGCCAACCATGTCGTTTCAGGAGATAATAGAAACCATCACGTGTGGAAGTGCGACCAATCTCTTTTTGATAGGCTTCAAATAACTGATTGACAGTTACAAATTCC
>NZ_VMML01000032.1:0-27221 GCF_013277175.1 Streptococcus sp. 3167
TACTAAAGGCTTGTCTATCAGCTCTTTCCACCACTTTTTCATGTCATACTCCTTCATTTATAATCTTATACTCAATGAAAATCAAAGAGCAAACTAGAAAGCTAGCCGCAAGCTGCTCAAAACACTGTTTTGAGGTTGTAGATAAGACTGACGAAGTCAGTCACATATATACGGTAAGGCGACGCTGACGTGGTTTGAAGAGATTTTCGAAGAGTATTAACTATTATGCTTTACAAACTAGTGTGGAAGTGGTATACTATAGCTGAAGCTACTAGTAGGTATTACAAAATAGATTAGAAGGGAGAAGGGATGAAAGAAACTCAACTGTTAAAAGGTGTTCTTGAAGGTTGTGTCTTGGATATGATTGGTCAAAAAGAGCGGTATGGTTATGAGTTGGTTCAGACTTTGCGAGAGGCTGAATTTGATACTATCGTTCCAGGAACTATTTATCCTTTGTTGCAAAAGCTAGAAAAAAATCAATGGATAAGAGGCGACATGCGCCCGTCGCCAGATGGTCCAGATCGGAAGTATTTTTCGTTAACCAAAGAAGGAGAAGAGCGTGTCTCGGTCTTTTGGCAACAATGGGACGATTTGAGTCAAAAAGTAGAAGGGATTAAGAATGGGGGTTAAACCATGAAGAAAATGAAGTATTATGAAGAAACAAACAATTTGTTGCATGAGTTTTCTGAGGACAATCAGCAGTATTTTGAGGAACTGTGGGATAGTTTTAATCTTGCTGGATTTCTCTATGATGAAGACTATCTCAGAGAGCAGATCTATTTGATGATGCTAGATTTCTCAGAAGCAGAACGAGATGGCATGAGTGCAGAGGATTATTTAGGTAAGAATCCTAAAAAAATAATGAAAGAGATTCTCAAGGAAGCACCACACAGTTCTATCAAGGAGTCCCTTTTAACACCAATTTTTGTCCTAGTGGTATTACGTTACTATCATCTACTGGGTGATTTTTCTAAAGGTCCTCTCTTAACAGTCAATTTGCTTACTTTTTTAGGGCAACTTCTTCTTTTTCTGATTGGATTTGGACTTGTGGCCACAATCTTACGTTGGGGCTTAGTCCAAGATTCTCCTAAAATGAAAATTGGCACCTATATTGTCGTTGGGATTCTTGTCCTTCTAGTTGTTCTGGGATATGTAGGAATAGGAAGTTTTGTACAAGAAGGAGCATTTTATCTTCCTGCTCCCTGGGATAGTTTCCTTGTCTTTACGCTTTCTCTAGTCATCAGTATTTGGAATTGGAAAGAAGCTGTCTTTCGTCCCTTTGTCAGTATGATTGTTGCCCATCTTGTGGTGGGTTCTCTGCTCCGTTATTATGAGTGGATGGGCATTTCAAATGTTTTCCTCACAAAGATTATTCCTTTAGCTGTTCTTTTTATTGGCATTTTTTTCTTGTTCCGTGGGTTTAAGAAGATAAAATGGAGTGAAATATAGCCAAAAAGCCGTTGCAAAGCGGTTTTTTGTTATAATGAAGGAAAGAATGTTAGAAATTAAAGGAGAAAAATTTGATGAGATACATAACTCTTGGTCAAGATGACAAAGAATTATCAGAAATTGTTTTCGGAATGATGAGAATAAAAGATAAGTCTGTCAAAGAAGTTGAAGAGCTTGTAGAAACAGCACTTTCTGTTGGAATCAATGCTTTTGACTTGGCTGATATATATGGTCGTGGTCGTTGTGAAGAACTGTTAGGTCTTGTCCTAAAAAATCGTCCAGATTTAAGAGAAAAGATGTGGATTCAGTCCAAATGTGGCATTCGCATTGAAGAATTTACCTATTTTGATTTTTCTAAGGACTATATTATAAAATCAGTTGACGGTATTTTGCAAAGATTGAAGATTGATCATCTAGATAGCTTGCTTCTTCATCGACCAGATGCTTTGATGGAATCTGACCCAGTAGCAGAAGCCTTTGATCTCCTTTATAAACAAGGTAAGGTTCGAGATTTTGGAGTTTCTAATCAAAATCCTATGATGATGGAGTTGCTTAAAAAAGATGTTAAGCAGCCGTTAGCTGTTAATCAGCTACAATTGAGTGCGGCTTTTACTCCAGGATTCGAATCAGCTTTTCATGTTAATATGGAAGATAGTCAAGCAGCTATGCGAGATGGCAGCATTTTTGAATATTGCCAATTACACGATGTGGTCATTCAAGCATGGTCAGTCTTGCAGTTCGGGTATTTTAAAGGGAATTTTGTTGGAAATGAGAAATTTCAAGCTTTAAATCAAGTACTTGATCGTTTAGCTATTAAATATGGAGTAACCTCTTCAACTATTGCCATTTCTTGGATATTGCGTTATCCAGCAAAAATGCAGGCAGTCGTAGGTACAACAAATCCTAAGCACTTGAGAGAAGTTAGCCGAGCGGCAAACTTTAGCTTAACAAGAAAAGAATGGTATGAAATTTATCTTGCTGCAGGGAATAATTTGCCGTAAGTAGTAGCAGGTTTGAATAACTCACATTCAAAAAGCCGTATAAAGCGGTTTTTTGCTATAATTAAATGAAGAATGTAGAATTAAAGGAGAAAAACATGACATTTGAAGAGATCCTGCCTGGGTTAAAGGCTAAGAGAAAATATGTACGAACTGGTTGGGGAGGTGCGGAAAACTATGTCCAACTCTTTGATACCATCGAGCAAAATGGGCTTGCACTTGAAATGACACCTTATTTCCTAATCAACGTTTCTGGCGAAGGAGAAGGTTTTTCCATGTGGAGCCCGACAGTTTGTGATGTTTTGGCAACGGATTGGGTAGAAGTGCATGACTAAACGTGTACTCATTACAGGAGTGAGTTCAGGGATCGGATTGGCTCAAGCTCGCCTCTTTTTAGAGAAGGGCTATCAAGTTTATGGAGTTGACCAAGGTGAAAAGCCACTCTTAGAGGGTGATTTTCACTTTTTACAGAGAGATTTGACCTTGGACTTGGAACCTATTTTTGACTGGTGCCCTCAGGTGGATGTTTTGTGTAATACTGCTGGAGTTTTGGATCATTACAAACCACTGTTGGAACAAACGGCGCAGGACATTCAAGAGATTTTTGAAATCAACTACATTATTCCAGTAGAGTTGACTCGATATTATTTGACACAAATGCTGGAAAATAAAAAGGGAATCATCATCAATATATGTTCCATTGCTTCTAGCCTAGCAGGTGGAGGTGGTCACGCCTATACTTCATCCAAGCATGCCTTGGCTGGCTTCACCAAGCAGTTGGCTCTAGACTATGCTGAAGCTGGGATTCAGGTCTTTGGTATCGCTCCAGGAGCAGTCAAGACAGCTATGACCGCTGCGGATTTTGAACCAGGTGGTTTGGCTGACTGGGTGGCTAGTGAAACCCCAATCAAGCGCTGGATTGAGCCAGAGGAAATAGCAGAGCTTAGTCTTTTTTTAGCAAGTGGAAAAGCGAGCGCCATGCAAGGACAAATCTTGACAATAGATGGTGGCTGGTCTTTGAAGTAGGAGGAGTTGGATGGAAATCAAAAAACACTTTGGAGTCTACGCTGTTTGCTTAGAAAATGGGAAGTTACTCTGCATTGAAAAAACGAGAGGCCCTTATCAACATCGGTATGATCTACCTGGAGGCAGTCAGCAACTTGGTGAAGGACTGACGGAAACGCTGACTAGAGAAGTTATGGAAGAGACGGGATTTACTGTTAGAAGCTACTCTAATCCTCGAATCTACGATGTTTTCGTCAGAGAAGAGTTAACAAATTTTATGGTTCACCATGTCATGGCCTTGTATGATGTTGAAATGAATGAGAGTGCACCTCAAGTTACGACTTCGGAAGCTGTGTCTGATGGTGCGAATGATTCACTTGGATATATTTGGATGGATATTCAAGAGATTACAGAAGAAAATGCATCGCCATTAGTCTCGAAGGTTAAGTCTGAATTATTAGGATTTCCAGAACTGGACAAGACTTCTTACATGAATTGGAAGGTGAAGTAGAGGGATAATGGAACTATTTAAAACATGGAAGAAAAATATGGTTCTCTATGGTCTTAAATCTCAAATTGGAACTGTCTACCGAAACAATGATAGGACAACAAGCTTTTATGATGTTGGGAATTTTCTATACCTAGCAGGGGAGTTGGATTCCAGATTTTGGGAAGATTTTGTTAGAAAATATGGTTTAGATTATAAGATTATTATTTCAGAAAATACTAATTGGCAAGATTTTCTGCATCGAAAAGTGGGGCTAAATTCTTTTACTCGCTATTCTTTTAAAGATAAGGCAAATTTTCAAGTTGAATTTTTAAATAATCTAGTTACTCATTTAGAGGAAGGTTACAATATTGTGCCTATTGATAATCATATTTATAACTGCTTTTCTACGGAAGAATGGTCACAGGATTTACAGGGGGATTTTGAGTCCTATCAGGATTTTGTTTTAAAAGGTGGATTTGGCTTTGTGATTCTTAAAAATAATGAACTGATTGCTGGGATTTCCTCAGGGTTAGTTTACCGTAAAGCAGTTGAAGTGGAAGTTGCAACTAGACCAAACGAACAAGGGAATGGATTTGCTAAAAAGCTTGGTGCTGCAATGATTCTAGAGAGTTTAAATAGAGATATGTTTCCACTTTGGGATGCTCATAATGAGGCTTCCAAAAAAGTAGCAGAATTTTTAGGATATGAGTTATCTGAACCTTATGAATCTTTTGAACTAGAGGAAATTTTGAGATAATTATATATGATATTGTATCTTTTAAGACGAGGTGAATGGCTATGAAAAATCAACTTGCCCTTAGTGGCGAAAAAATTCTTGAAAAAGTTTACCCCTAATTATTTCACCACGTCGGCATGATTCGTGGGGAATATTTGTTGAGAGAGCTTAATCAAAACATCATATTAGCAAGTTGTCAGCAATTTGTAAAAGATTATCTAGAGACTATCTGCTCCCTGTACTCAGATGAAGAAGTTTGGTATCGTTTTACTGAATTAACGAATACAGAAGCCAATTGTTTAGTGGGGACTAAAGAGTTTTTTGACGAAGGGCATCCCTTGTTTGGCTATAGAGGAACTAGGCGTTTACTGGCGTGTTTGGATGAATTTCAGGCTGAAGCACATGTCGTTACAGAAGTTTATCAAACCAACTCCAATCTATCTCTTATCTTTCCTTTTGTCAATGATGCCGACCAATTAAAACAAGCTATTACAGTATTGCGTCAGTATGGCTTTACTGGGAAAGTCGGAACGATGATTGAATTACCGTCAGCGTATTTTGACTTATCTAGTATACTGGAAACGGGCATTTCAAAGATTGTAGTTGGAATGAATGATTTGACTTCCTTTGTTTTTGCGACTATGAGAAACAGTCAATGGCATGATATGGAAAGTCCAATAATGTTAGATATGCTAAGAGATATGCAGGATAAAGCAAGAAAGAACAAGATTGATTTTGCTGTAGCAGGCTATCTGAATACTTCTTTCATACAAAAAATGAATCAGTTGGGGATCAAGTGCATTATCCACTACAGTTCTATTCCAGAGATTTTTGATTTAGAGATTGACCATCCAGATCATCTTAAACACATAAAAGAAGAAAGTAAAAAATTACAAAGGAGTACCCATGATACCGCAAGAAATGTGGAATAAATACAAGCAAATCAATCCTTTGATCGGAGATGAAATCGATGCTTTGGCTTTTGGAGTTGAACCAGATCTTTTAGCGGATTTGGTGTTTAAAGGAAAAAGGACAGAACAGCATCAGCCTATGACCTCTATGTACTAGAAGACGAACCACTTCCCCAAGTAGGGACCTTCGATATCATTTTAGATAGTCAAAATCAGTCTGTCTGCATTGTCGAAATTACAAAGGTTTCTGTTGAACTCTTCAATCAAGTTTCTGCGCAACATGCCTTTAAGGAAGGTGAGGGAGACAAATCACTTGCCTATTGGCGCCAGGTTCATGAGGATTTTTTCAGAGACTGCTTGGGTGAAGCAGGATTGACTTTTACACCTGAAAGCAAGGTTGTTTTAGAAGAATTTCGCAAGGTCTACCCACTGTAGACTATTAGAAGGAAGAAAGTTTTGGAAATCGCTGTCCAATCCTTTTTTCTCAAGCAAAATATGATATAATAAGTTTGTTTGAAGAAGAGCAGCAGCTCTTAAACTTAGAATAGGAGAAAACTATGCAAGCAGTTGAACATTTTATTAAGCAATTTGTTCCTGAACATTATGATTTATTTTTAGATTTGAGTCGTGAGACCAAGACTTTTTCTGGGAAAGTGACCATCACTGGTCAAGCACAGAGTGACTGCATCTCCCTCCACCAAAAAGATTTGGAAATCACCTCTGTAGAAGTTGCAGGTCAAGCTCGTCCATTTACAGTTGACCATGACAATGAAGCCCTTCATATCGAATTGGCTGAGGCTGGTCAAGTTGAATTGGTTCTTGCCTTTTCTGGTAAAATTACAGACAACATGACAGGGATTTACCCTTCTTATTATACAGTTGATGGAGTCAAGAAGGAGGTCTTGTCTACTCAGTTCGAGAGCCATTTTGCGCGCGAAGCTTTCCCATGTGTGGATGAGCCTGAAGCCAAAGCAACTTTTGACCTCTCTCTTCGCTTTGACCAAGCAGAAGGTGAATTGGCCTTGTCAAACATGCCAGAAATCGATGTTGAAAACCGTAAGGAAACAGGTATCTGGAAGTTTGAGACAACACCTCGCATGTCTTCTTACTTGTTGGCCTTTGTTGCTGGTGATTTGCAAGGGGTGACCGCTAAAACTAAAAATGGTACCCTGGTAGGTGTCTACTCAACCAAAGCACATCCACTTTCAAATCTTGATTTCTCACTGGATATCGCTGTTCGCTCTATCGAGTTTTACGAAGATTACTATGGAGTTAAGTACCCAATTCCTCAATCTCTCCACATCGCCCTTCCTGACTTCTCAGCTGGTGCTATGGAAAACTGGGGTCTGGTGACCTACCGTGAAGTTTACTTGGTTGTCGATGAGAACTCTACATTTGCTAGCCGTCAACAAGTTGCCCTTGTTGTGGCCCATGAATTGGCTCACCAATGGTTTGGGAACCTCGTGACTATGAAATGGTGGGATGACCTTTGGCTCAATGAAAGTTTCGCTAATATGATGGAATACGTCTGTGTGGATACCATCGAACCAAGCTGGAATATCTTTGAAGATTTCCAAACAGGTGGAGTACCTCTTGCTCTTGAACGTGACGCTACTGATGGCGTTCAGTCTGTCCACGTCGAAGTTAAACATCCAGATGAAATCAATACACTCTTTGACGGCGCTATCGTCTATGCCAAAGGAAGCCGTCTCATGCACATGCTTCGCCGTTGGCTAGGAGATGCTGATTTTGCTAAAGGTTTGCACGCCTACTTTGAAAAACACCAATACAGCAACACCATTGGTAGTGACCTTTGGGATGCCCTTGGTCAAGCGTCAGGACGTGATGTCGCAGCCTTCATGGATTCTTGGTTGGAACAGCCTGGTTACCCAGTTCTTACTGTCAAAGTTGAAAATGATGTCTTGAAGATTTCACAAAAACAATTCTTCATCGGTGAGAACGAAGACAAGAACCGTCTCTGGGTGGTGCCACTCAATAGCAACTGGAAAGGCTTGCCTGATACACTCGAAACTGAAAGTATCGAAATCCCTGGCTACGCAGCTCTTCTTGCTGAAAATGAAGGAGCTCTTCGTCTCAACACTGAAAATACTGCCCACTATATTACCGACTATCAAGGAGACTTGTTAGAAGCTGTTCTTGCTGAGCTAGAGACACTTGATAACACAAGCAAACTGCAAATTGTTCAAGAACGTCGTTTGTTGGCTGAGGCAGGGCACATTTCTTATGCAGACTTGCTTCCAGTTCTTGATAAACTTGCTAAGGAAGAGTCTTATCTGGTGGTTTCAGCTGTTTCTCAAGTGATTTCAGCCCTTGAGCGCTTTATTGATGAAGGAACGGATGCTGAAACAGCCTTCAAAGGACTGGTTGCTAAATTGGCTCGTCATAATTATGACCGTCTTGGTTTTGAAGCTAAAGACGGAGAATCAGATGAGGATGAATTGGTTCGTCAGCTGGCTGTTTCGATGATGATTCGCTCAAATGATGCAGAAGCTAGTCAAGTCGCTAGCCAAATCTTCGCAACACACAAGGAGAATCTTGCAGGACTCCCAGCAGCTATTCGCTCACAAGTTCTGATTAATGAGATGAAACATCATGAGACTAAAGACTTGTTAGCACTTTATCTTGATACTTATACTCACGCAACAGATGCTGTCTTTAAACGCCAGTTGGCAGCAGCTCTTGCATACAGTACAGATGCGGATAATATCCAAAACTTGATTGCTGCTTGGAAGGACAAATTTGTGGTCAAACCACAGGACTTGTCTGCTTGGTATTACCAATTCCTAGCTCATCAAGCAACTCAGAAAACAGCTTGGTCTTGGGCGCGTGAAAACTGGGCTTGGATTAAGGCAGCCCTTGGTGGAGATATGAGCTTTGATAGCTTTGTTATCCTTCCTGCTCATGTATTTAAGACTCAGCAACGCTTGGCAGAGTACAAGGAATTCTTTGAGCCACAACTTTCTGACCTTGCTCTTAGCCGTAACATCGGCATGGGAATCAAGGAAATTGCAGCGCGTGTTGACTTGATTAACCGTGAAAAAGCTGCAGTCGAAGCAGTTGTTCTTCAATACGGAAATGCATAAATAAGCCTAAAATAAAAAGAAAACTCAGCTATCTCATGTAAAATGCAGAGAGTTGAGTTTTTTTTAAGGCAAATTTGGTATAATGGTTTTAATAAGGAGGAGTTTCTCATGATAAAAATCTTATTGGTTGAGGATGACCTAGGTCTGTCAAATTCAGTATTTGACTTTTTAGACGATTTTGTGGATGTTATGCAGGTATTTGATGGTGAAGAAGGTCTCTACGAAGCTGAAAGTGGTGTCTATGACTTGATTTTGCTCGATTTGATGTTGCCAGAAAAAAATGGTTTCCAAGTCTTAAAAGAATTGCGTGAAAAGGGAATTACGACACCAGTTCTGATCATGACCGCCAAGGAAAGTTTGGATGACAAGGGACATGGATTTGAACTGGGAGCGGATGATTATCTGACCAAGCCTTTCTACCTAGAAGAACTCAAAATGCGGATTCAGGCCCTTCTCAAACGTTCAGGCAAGTTTAATGAAAATACGCTATCTTATGGAGATATTCTCATCAATTTATCAACAAATACCGTTAAGGTTGAAGATACTCCAGTCGAATTGCTGGGGAAAGAGTTCGATTTACTAGTTTATTTCCTTCAAAATCAAAATGTGATTTTGCCTAAGACGCAGATTTTTGACCGTTTATGGGGATTTGATAGTGATACAACGATTTCGGTTGTCGAAGTCTATGTTTCAAAAGTCCGTAAGAAATTAAAGGGAACCACTTTTGCAGAGAATTTGCAAACCTTGCGTAGTGTTGGGTATCTTTTAAAAGATGTTCAGTAAACTTAAAAAAACATGGTATGCGGATGACTTTAGTTATTTTATCCGCAACTTCGGTGTCTTCACCCTGATTTTTTCTACAATGACTCTGATTATTTTACAAGTCATGCATTCGAGTCTTTATACTTCGGTGGACGATAAGCTTCATGGACTGAGTGAAAATCCTCAAGCAGTTATTCAGCTGGCTATAAATAGGGCAACAGAAGAGATTAAAGATTTAGAAAATGCTAGGGCGGACGCTAGTAAAGTAGAAATAAAACCTAATGTCAGTTCCAATACGGAAGTCATTCTCTTTGATAAAGACTTTACTCAACTTCTTTCTGGAAATCGATTTTTGGGCTTGGATAAGATTAAGTTAGAAAAGAAAGAACTAGGACATATCTACCAGATTCAGGTTTTTAATAGCTATGGGCAGGAAGAAATCTATCGTGTGATTTTGATGGAGACCAATATTAGTTCGGTTTCAACCAATATCAAGTATGCTGCTGTCTTGATTAATACCAGTCAGTTGGAGCAGGCTAGTCAAAAGCATGAGCAATTGATTGTGGTCGTGATGGCTAGTTTCTGGATTTTGTCTTTACTTGCCAGTCTCTATCTAGCTAGGGTCAGTGTTAGGCCCCTGCTTGAGAGTGTGCAGAAGCAACAGTCTTTTGTGGAAAATGCCAGTCATGAGTTACGAACTCCACTCGCAGTTTTGCAAAATCGCTTAGAGACCCTTTTTCGTAAGCCAGAAGCTACCATTATGGATGTGAGTGAAAGCATTGCATCGAGTTTGGAAGAAGTCCGAAATATGCGTTTTTTAACGACAAGCTTGCTGAACTTAGCTCGGAGAGATGATGGGATTAAGCCAGAGCTTGCAGAAGTTCCAACTAGCTTTTTTAATACAACTTTCACAAACTATGAGATGATTGCTTCGGAAAATAATCGTGTCTTCCGTTTTGAAAATCGTATCCATCGAACAATTGTCACAGATCAGCTTCTTCTGAAACAACTGATGACCATTCTTTTCGATAATGCCGTCAAGTATACTGAGGAGGATGGTGAAATTGATTTTCTTATCTCGGCGACCGATCGCAATCTTTATTTACTTGTTTCTGATAATGGAATCGGTATTTCGACAGAAGATAAAAAGAAAATTTTTGACCGTTTTTATCGAGTAGACAAGGCTAGAACCCGGCAAAAAGGTGGTTTTGGTTTAGGATTATCCCTAGCCAAGCAAATTGTAGATGCTCTAAAAGGAACTGTTACTGTCAAAGATAATAAACCCAAGGGAACAATCTTTGAAGTGAAGATTGCCATTCAGACACCATCTAAAAAGAAAAAATAAAAAGAGTCTGGGGCAAAAGTCTAACCTTAAATATAAAAAGCGAACAAAACAAGTTATCTGACACTCAGAATTCTGTTTTGTTCGCTTTTTTGTCTAATCTATCGATTTTAAAAACTTATAATAAAGAATTCCTAAAATCAAAATCCTTTTGTCCCAGACTCTTTTGGATTTATTTTCTACGTTTTCGTTTGATAATAGACCGTTGAACTTTTAAAACAAGTAAGCTGGATCCGATTGCTGCGGCAAAGGCAAGAGCAGTTGATAATTTTAATGCTAAAAAGATAAAACTAAAGATAGCAATACAGATACAAAAAACAGCGATATTAACAAAAAATAAAATTTCTTTGAGATTGCTATCAGCTTGTGCTTCAGGTGCATAAGCTTGATAATGAGGAAGTTGCTGGTTTAATTCTTCTTGATAGTCTACCTCATAGGATTGTAATTTTCTTACGGGCATGATTCTCTCCTTAACAGTACATACCTATTTTATCATTTTTTCGGCAGAGAATTATTACAGAAAGGTTACAAAAAGAATAAAGTCCCTTTTCATTTTCAAAGCATGGCTGATTTGCTAGAAATGTGGTATAGTTTTTCCTATGGAAAAGATTATCATTACAGCAACTGCTGAAAGTATTGAACAAGTCGAACAACTACTCGAAGCTGGCGTAGACCGTATCTATGTCGGTGAGAAAGATTTTGGCCTTCGTCTGCCAACAACCTTTAGTCATGACCAATTGCGTGAAATCGCTAAGTTGGTTCATGATGCTGGTAAGGAATTGCTCGTTGCGGTCAATGCTCTCATGCACCAAGATATGATGGACCGTATCAAGCCTTTCTTAGACTTCTTGGAAGAAATCAAGACAGACTATATTACGATTGGGGATGCAGGCGTCTTTTACGTAGTTAACCGCGATGGTTATTCATTTAAGACCATCTACGATGCTTCAACCATGGTAACTAGCAGTCGTCAGATTAACTTCTGGGGACAAAAGGCTGGCGCATCTGAGGCTGTTTTGGCGCGTGAAATTCCATCAGCTGAACTTTTCAAAATGCCAGAGATTTTGGAAATTCCTGCTGAAGTTTTGGTTTACGGTGCTAGCGTCATCCATCATTCTAAACGTCCACTCTTGCAAAACTACTATAACTTTACACATATCGATGATGAAAAGACGCATAAACGTGACCTCTTCTTGGCTGAGCCAAGTGATCCAGAGAGCCACTATTCCATTTTTGAAGATAATCATGGGACCCATATCTTTGCCAACAATGACCTTGATTTGATGATCAAATTAACAGAATTGGTGGAGCATGGCTTTACTCACTGGAAATTAGAAGGTCTCTATACACCTGGTCAGAACTTTGTTGAGATTGCAAAACTCTTTATCCAAGCGCGTAGCTTGATCCAAGAGGGCAACTTTAGTCATGACCAAGCCTTCTTGCTGGATGAAGAAGTGCGCAAGTTACATCCTAAAAACCGTTTCCTTGATACAGGATTTTATGATTACGATCCTGACATGGTTAAATAAAGTAAATGATTCGTTGAGAGAAGGAAGATGCAAATATTTCTTCTCTCAATTTTTCTTATTCTCCAATATTTTCAAAAAAATCAGCAGGCTAGGATGCTCTGTTTGCTGGGATTTTTAACACAAGTAACCTTCTTGAGTTTGAAAATTATCACATGTTTGCAGGTGCCAAATGGCCCTTTTTTTGGTATAATTTTTTATAATGAAAACGATTGGTAATCGCTATGTTGTGGTGGATTTAGAGGCAACTAGCACAGGTAGTAAGGCTAAAATTATCCAAGTGGGAATTGTCGTGATTGAGGACGGAAAAATCGTTGATCACTATACGACGGATGTCAATCCACATGAACCCTTGGATGCTCATATCAAAGAACTGACAGGATTGACAGACCAACGTCTGGCGCAAGCACCTGATTTTTCGCAAGTTGCTAGAAAAATCTTTGACTTGGTAGAGGATGGGATTTTTGTAGCCCACAATGTTCAGTTTGATGCCAATCTTTTGGCGGAAAATTTATTTTTTGAAGGTTATGAGCTAAGAAATCCTCGTGTTGATACGGTCGAATTGGCTCAGGTCTTTTTCCCTGAACTGGAAAAATATAGTTTGCCGATATTGTGCCGAGAATTAGGAATTCCTCTTAAACACGCACACACAGCCCTTTCAGATGCCCAAGCTACAGCAGAATTACTTCTTTTTTTACGGGAAAAGATGACCCAGCTTCCTAAAGGACTCTTGGAACGCTTGCTGGAAATGGCTGACGCCCTCCTATATGAGTCCTACCTGGTTATTGAAGAAATTTATCGCAGCCAATCTATTCTGAGTTCTTCAGATTTGGTCCAAGTTCAAGGACTGTATTTCAAGAAAACTGCAGATCCCATGGAGTCACGAAAACTATCTCAAGATTTTTCTAAAAATATTTCTCTGTTGAATCTTGAAGTGAGGGAGGAGCAAGAGAGTTTTGCTAAAGAAGTCGGTTTGTTATTGAAGGATGAGCCTATATCATTAATTCAAGCGCCGACAGGAATTGGGAAAACATATGGCTATCTCTTACCCGCTTTGTCCCAAGTGGAAAATCGTCAGATTGTCCTTAGCGTTCCGACAAAGATTCTTCAAAATCAAATCATGGAAGAAGAAGGTAAACGTCTCAAGGAAGTGTTCCATATAGATATTCGTAGTTTAAAGGGGCCTCAAAATTATTTGAAGTTGGATGCCTTTTATCGTTCCTTGCAGGAAAATGATGAAAATCGCTTATTTAGACGCTTTAAAATGCAAGTCTTGGTCTGGCTGACAGAGACAGAAACGGGGGATTTGGATGAAATTGGTCAACTCTACCGTTACCAACATTTTCTAACAGATCTTCGTCATGACGGGAATTTATCATCTCAAAGCTTATTTGTGACGGAAGATTTTTGGAAACGTAGTCAAGAAAGAGCACAAACCTGCAAGCTTTTAGTGACCAATCATGCCTATCTTGTAACCAGACTTGAAGATAATCCTGAATTTGTCAGTGACCGTTTACTGATTATCGATGAAGTTCAAAAAGTTTTGTTGGCTTTAGAAAATCTGCTTCAAGAGACCTACGATATCCAGTCTATTATCGATTTGCTTGATAAGGCCTTACTGGAGGAGCAAAATAAGGTCCAGCAACGAATACTAGAAAGTATTCGCTTTGAGTGCTTCTACTTGATAGAACAATTTCAGTCTGGTAAATCTAGGAAAAATATCTTAGATTCTCTAGCCAATCTCCATCAGTATTTTTTAGAATTAGAAGTAGAAGGCTTTGAGGAGCTGGTCCGCTATTTTACAGCTGACCGAGATTACTGGCTTGAAGCAACTGAAACGAGTCAAAAGAAAATTCAGATTTCTTCTACAAAATCTGGCCGTATTCTTCTGTCCTCTTTAATACCTGAGAGTTGTCAAGTCTTGGGAGTGTCGGCTACTCTTGAGATTAGTCAGAGAGTTTCTTTGGCAGACCTGTTAGGCTATCCTGAAGCCAAATTTCTTAAGATTGAAGCTCGTAGAAAACAGGACCAAGAAGTGGTCTTGGTCAAAGATTTCCCTCTGGTGACAGAAACTTCCTTAGAAGTCTATGCCAAAGAGGTAGCTGATTTACTAGTGGAAATTCAAGCTTTCCAGCAACCGATTTTGGTTCTCTTTACCGCTAAAGATATGCTTCTAGCAGTTTCAGACATACTTCCTGTAAGCCATCTGGCTCAGTATAAAAATGGGGATGTTCATCAGCTAAAGAAGCGCTTTGAAAAAGGAGAACAACAAATCTTGCTTGGTGCAGCAAGTTTCTGGGAGGGAGTTGATTTTTCAAGTCATCCTTTTGTGATTCAAGTTGTACCAAGACTTCCTTTCCAAAATCCCCAAGAGCCCTTGACGAAAAAGATCAATCAGGAACTAATTCAAGAAGGGAAAAATGCCTTTTATGATTATCAATTGCCAATGGCCATTATTCGTTTAAAACAGGCTTTGGGAAGAAGTATGAGACGCGAACACCAACGTTCTTTAACTCTTATTTTGGATAGGAGAATTGTCGGAAAACGATATGGTAAGCAAATAGTGACTTCTCTAGCAAAAGAAGCGACTGTTAAAACCGTCTCTCGATCCGAAGTTGATGAAGCTGTTGATAAATTTTTAAATGAACTTTGATAAATAGTATTGTATGAAAGTATAAGGTTAGTGTATATGAAACGTTCTCTCGACTCAAGAGTCGATTATAGTTTGCTATTGCCAGTATTTTTTCTACTGGTTATTGGCGTGGTGGCTATCTATATAGCTGTTAGTCATGATTATCCAAACAATATTCTGCCCATTTTAGGGCAGCAGGTCGCCTGGATTGCCTTGGGGCTTGTGATTGGTTTTGTGGTCATGCTCTTTAATACAGAATTTCTTTGGAAAGTAACCCCCTTTCTGTATATTTTAGGCTTGGGACTCATGGTCTTGCCAATTGTCTTTTATAATCCAAGCCTAGTTGCATCAACGGGTGCCAAAAACTGGGTATCGGTAAATGGTGTTACCTTGTTCCAGCCGTCAGAATTTATGAAGATATCCTATATCCTCATGTTGGCTCGTGTCATTGTCCAGTTTACCAAAAAACATAAGGAATGGAGACGCACGGTTCCGCTGGACTTTTTGTTAATTTTTTGGATGATTCTCTTTACTATTCCAGTCCTAGTTCTTTTAGCACTTCAAAGTGACTTAGGGACGGCTTTGGTTTTTGTAGCCATTTTCTCAGGAATCGTTTTATTATCAGGGGTTTCTTGGAAAATTATTATCCCAGTATTTGTGACTGCTGTAACAGGAGTTGCTGGTTTCTTAGCCATCTTTATTAGCAAGGACGGACGAGCTTTTCTTCACCAGATTGGAATGCCGACCTACCAAATCAATCGGATTTTGGCTTGGCTCAATCCCTTTGAGTTTGCCCAAACAACGACTTACCAGCAGGCTCAAGGGCAGATTGCCATTGGGAGCGGTGGTTTATTTGGCCAAGGTTTTAATACTTCAAATCTGCTTATTCCAGTTCGTGAGTCAGATATGATTTTCACGGTCATTGCAGAAGATTTTGGCTTTATTGGCTCTGTCCTGGTTATTGTCCTTTACCTCATGTTGATTTACCGTATGTTGAAGATTACTCTCAAATCAAATAACCAGTTCTACACCTATATTTCCACTGGTTTGATTATGATGTTGCTCTTCCACATTTTTGAAAATATCGGTGCTGTAACGGGCTTGCTTCCTTTGACCGGGATTCCACTGCCTTTCATTTCGCAAGGGGGATCGGCTATTATCAGTAATCTGATTGGTGTTGGTTTGCTTTTATCGATGAGTTACCAGACAAATCTAGCTGAAGAAAAGAGCGGAAAAGTTCCATTCAAGCGGAAAAAGCTTGTATTAAAACAAATCAAATAAGGAGAAAATCATGGTAAAAGTAGCAGTTATGTTAGCTCAGGGCTTTGAAGAAATTGAAGCTTTGACAGTTGTAGATGTCTTGCGTCGTTCAAATATTACTTGTGATATGGTTGGTTTTGAAAAGCAAGTAACGGGTTCGCATGCAATCCAAGTAAGAGCAAATCATGTCTTTGATGGAGATTTATCAGACTATGACATGATTGTTCTTCCTGGCGGTATGCCTGGTTCTGCACATTTGCGCGATAATCAGGCCTTGATTCAAGAGTTGCAAAGATTCGAGCAAGAAGGGAAGAAACTAGCAGCCATTTGTGCGGCACCAATTGCCCTCAATCAAGCAGGGGTATTGAAAAACAAGCAGTACACTTGTTATGATGGTGTTCAAGAGCAAATCCTTGATGGTCACTACGTCAAGGAAACAGTAGTGGTAGATGGTCACTTGACAACCAGTCGAGGTCCCTCGACAGCCCTTGCCTTTGCCTACGAGTTGGTAGAGCAACTAGGAGGAGACGCAGAGACTTTACGAACAGGAATGCTCTATCGAGATGTCTTTGGTAAAAATCAGTAAAACGGGAGTTATTCTCTCGTTTTTTATGTGGAAAAATCAGGGAAATCATCGCTTTTTTCATAAAAAAATGCTATAATGAAGGGTATGAAATATCACGATTATATCTGGGATTTAGGTGGAACTTTACTGGATAATTATGAAATTTCAACAGCTGCATTTGTTGAAACATTGGCACTGTATGGCATTATACAAGACCATGACAGTGTCTATCAAGCTTTAAAGGTTTCTACTGATTTGGCGATTGAGACATTCGCTCCCAATTTAGAGAATTTTTTAGAAAAGTACAAGGAAAATGAAGCCAGAGAGCTTGAACACCCGATTTTATTTGAAGGAGTTTTTGACCTATTGGAAGACATTTCAAATCAAGGTGGCCGTCATTTTTTGGTCTCTCATCGAAATAATCAGGTTTTGGAAATTTTAGAAAAAACCTCTATAGCAGCTTATTTTACAGAAGTGGTGACTTCTAGCTCAGGCTTTAAGAGAAAGCCAAATCCCGAGTCCGTGCTTTATTTAAGAAAAAAGTATCAGATTAGCTCAGGTCTTGTCATTGGTGATCGACCGATTGATATCGAAGCAGGTCAAGCTGCAGGACTTGATACCCACTTGTTTACCAGTATCGTGAATTTAAGACAAGTATTAGACATGTAAGAAAAAGGAATAAGATGACAGAAGAAATCAAAAATCTGCAGGCACAGGATTATGATGCCAGTCAAATTCAAGTTTTAGAGGGCTTAGAGGCTGTTCGTATGCGTCCAGGGATGTACATTGGATCAACCTCAAAAGAAGGTCTTCACCATCTAGTCTGGGAAATTGTTGATAACTCAATTGACGAGGCCTTGGCAGGATTTGCCAGCCATATTCAAGTTTTTATTGAGCCAGATGATTCGATTACTGTTGTGGATAATGGGCGTGGTATTCCAGTCGATATTCAGGAAAAAACAGGTCGACCTGCCGTTGAGACTGTCTTTACTGTCCTTCACGCTGGAGGAAAATTTGGCGGTGGCGGATACAAGGTTTCAGGTGGTCTTCACGGCGTGGGGTCGTCAGTTGTTAATGCCCTTTCAACTCAATTAGACGTTCATGTTCACAAAAATGGTAAGATTCATTACCAAGAATACCGTCGTGGTCATGTTGTCGCAGATCTTGAAATAGTTGGAGATACGGATAAAACAGGAACAACGGTTCACTTCACACCGGACCCAAAAATCTTCACTGAAACAACAATCTTTGATTTTGATAAATTAAATAAACGGATTCAAGAGTTGGCCTTTCTAAATCGCGGTCTTCAAATTTCAATTACAGATAAGCGTGAAGGTTTGGAACAAACCAAGCATTATCATTATGAAGGTGGGATTGCTAGTTACGTTGAATATATCAACGAGAACAAGGATGTAATCTTTGATACACCAATCTATACAGACGGTGAGATGGATGATATCACAGTTGAGGTAGCCATGCAGTACACAACTGGTTACCATGAAAATGTCATGAGTTTCGCCAATAATATTCATACCCATGAAGGTGGAACGCATGAACAAGGTTTCCGTACAGCCTTGACACGTGTTATCAACGATTATGCTCGTAAGAATAAGTTACTGAAAGACAATGAAGATAATTTAACTGGGGAAGATGTCCGCGAAGGATTAACTGCAGTTATCTCAGTTAAACACCCAAATCCACAGTTTGAAGGACAAACCAAGACCAAATTGGGAAATAGCGAAGTGGTCAAGATTACCAATCGCCTCTTCAGTGAAGCCTTCTCCGATTTCCTCATGGAAAATCCACAGATTGCCAAGCGTATCGTGGAAAAAGGGATTTTGGCTGCCAAGGCTCGTGTGGCTGCCAAGCGTGCGCGTGAAGTCACTCGTAAAAAATCTGGTTTGGAAATTTCCAACCTTCCAGGGAAACTAGCAGACTGTTCTTCTAACAATCCTGCTGAAACAGAACTCTTCATCGTCGAAGGAGACTCAGCTGGTGGATCAGCCAAATCTGGTCGTAACCGTGAGTTTCAGGCTATCCTTCCAATTCGCGGTAAGATTTTGAACGTTGAAAAAGCAAGTATGGATAAGATTCTAGCTAACGAAGAAATTCGTAGTCTTTTCACAGCCATGGGAACAGGATTTGGCGCAGAATTTGATGTTTCGAAAGCCCGTTACCAAAAACTCGTTTTGATGACCGATGCCGATGTCGATGGAGCCCATATTCGTACCCTTCTTTTAACCTTGATTTATCGTTATATGAAACCAATCCTAGAAGCTGGTTATGTTTATATTGCCCAACCACCAATCTATGGTGTCAAGGTTGGAAGCGAGATTAAAGAATATATCCAGCCGGGTGCAGATCAAGAAATCAAACTCCAAGAAGCTTTAGCCCGTTATAGTGAAGGTCGTACCAAACCGACTATTCAGCGTTATAAGGGGCTAGGTGAAATGGACGATCATCAGCTGTGGGAAACAACCATGGATCCCGAACATCGCTTGATGGCTAGAGTTTCTGTAGATGATGCTGCAGAAGCAGATAAAATCTTTGATATGTTGATGGGGGATCGAGTAGAGCCTCGTCGTGAGTTTATCGAAGAAAATGCTGTCTATAGTACACTTGATGTCTAAAAAATAGGGAGAAGTAGTTCCCTTGGTCTAAAAAATATGATATAATCGTTACGATTGTTTCAAGTAAAAAAGGAGTTTGATATGTCTAATGGACAACTAATTTATTTAATGGTTGCAATTGCAGTCATTTTAGTTCTGGCTTATGTAGTAGCAATCTTTCTACGTAAGCGAAACGAGGGGAGATTAGAGGCGCTAGAAGAAAGAAAAGAAGAACTATACAATCTTCCAGTAAATGATGAAGTAGAAGCTGTAAAAAATATGCACTTGATTGGACAAAGTCAAGTGGCTTTCCGTGAATGGAATCAAAAATGGGTCGATTTATCTCTCAACTCTTTTGCCGATATTGAAAATAATCTCTTTGAAGCAGAAGGCTATAACCATTCATTTCGTTTTCTCAAGGCCAGTCATCAAATTGACCAAATTGAGAGTCAAATTACTTTGATTGAAGAAGATATTGCTGAAATTCGCAATGCTTTGGCAGACTTAGAGAAGCAAGAATCTAAAAATAGTGGTCGTGTTCTTCATGCTTTGGATTTATTTGAGGAACTTCAGCATAGAGTTGCTGAAAATTCAGAACAGTATGGTCAAGCCTTGGATGAAATTGAAAAACAATTAGAAAATATCCAATCTGAATTTTCACAATTTGTAACCTTGAATTCATCGGGTGACCCTGTGGAAGCCGCAGTGATTTTGGATAATACAGAAAATCACATTTTGGCCTTAAGTCATATTGTGGATCGTGTTCCAGCCTTGGTTACGACGCTTTCTACAGAATTGCCAGATCAATTACAGGATTTGGAAGCCGGTTATCGTAAACTAATTGATGCTAATTATCATTTTGTTGAAACGGATATTGAAGCACGTTTCCACTTGCTTTATGAAGCATTCAAGAAAAACCAAGAGAATATTCGCCAGTTGGAATTGGATAATGCCGAATATGAGAATGGACAGGCACAAGAGGAAATCAATGCTTTGTATGATATTTTTACTCGAGAAATTGCTGCTCAGAAAGTAGTGGAGAATCTACTTGCAACTCTTCCAACTTACCTTCAACATATGAAAGAGAATAATACTTTATTGGGAGAAGATATTGCACGTTTGAACAAGACCTATTTACTTCCTGAGACAGCTGCAAGCCATGTTCGTCGTATTCAGACAGAATTAGAGAGTTTTGAGGCAGCTATTGTTGAGGTAACTTCAAATCAAGAAGAACCAACCCAAGCTTATTCAGTTCTTGAAGAAAATCTTGAGGATTTACAAACTCAACTAAAAGATATTGAAGATGAGCAAATTTCAGTTAGTGAGCGCCTGACACAAATTGAGAAAGATGATATCAATGCACGTCAAAAGTCCAATGTTTATGTCAATCGTCTCCATACTATCAAGCGATACATGGAAAAACGCAATCTGCCAGGTATTCCACAAACTTTCTTGAAATTATTCTTTACGGCAAGCAATAATACCGAGGATTTAATGGTTGAGTTAGAACAGAAAATGATTAACATTGAATCTGTTACCCGAGTTCTTGAAATTGCAACGAATGATATGGAAGCTTTAGAAATGGAAACTTATAATATTGTACAATATGCAACCTTAACAGAGCAACTCTTGCAATATTCTAACCGCTATCGCTCATTTGATGAACGCATTCAAGAAGCATTTAACGAAGCTTTAGATATTTTTGAAAAAGAATTTGATTATCACGCTTCATTTGACAAGATTTCTCAAGCATTGGAAGTGGCAGAGCCTGGTGTAACCAATCGCTTTGTTACCTCATATGAGAAAACACGTGAAACGATTCGTTTTTAAAAAGCTTAGTTCATTCTAAGCTTTTTTCTTTACTCAAAAGCCATGAGTTTACTTATTTATCATTGAAATTAATGCTTGGTTTTGATATTATTTAAATATGAAGAAAGATAGAACAAAGCGTGGTAGTCACGCTAAAATGGGACGGAGTAAAAGAGTCCAGTGGACTCTTTTAGCCTAAGCTAAATTTTAAAAAGCGAGGGTGGTTGTTTTCTCAAAGTTTTGAAGGAGCTAAAGCAACAGCTATTATTATGAGTTTGTTGGAAACAGCTAAACGTCATCAACTAAATAGTGAAAAATATCTATCCTATCTTCTAGAATGTCTTCCAAACGAGGAAACTCTCGTAAACAAAGAGGTTTTAGAGGCTTATTTAC
Organism: Streptococcus sp. 3167; assembly: GCF_013277175.1. Lineage (NCBI taxonomy): Bacteria > Bacillati > Bacillota > Bacilli > Lactobacillales > Streptococcaceae > Streptococcus > Streptococcus sp. 3167. The sequence goes on from NZ_VMML01000032.1 coordinate 21,592, forward strand.
CATGGACTAAAGTTGTACAAGAAAGGTGAAAATAAGAAATCTCCAGATTAGGAACTATCGCTAAGTTCACTAATCTGGAGATTTTTCAATAGACTTCGTTATTGTACGGTTACGTTTGTCACAGTTCCTGAAATGCTTAATTCACGATTATAGTAAAATGAAATAAGAATAGGACAAATCGATCAGGACAGTCAAATCGATTTCTAACAATGTTTTAGAAGTAGAGGTGTACTATTCTAGTTTCAATCTACTATAAAAGCACATGAACTATTCTATGACCGTGATTAGTAAGGTTTTTGCTTAATGAGTAATTGAATGGAAAGTAATTATTTAATAAAGAAATTTAGTCTTGTATTAATCGAGATTAAATTTCTTTATGTTTAAATTACATGAGAAGAGTGATTAATATTACAATTTTGTTACAAAATAAGTTTTTGATAGAATTTTCAGATAATTTAGGATATAATACTTTTAATTTAAATAAAAAGGAGTGATTTTATGGGAGACTGCAAAGATTTTTGTCATAAAAAGTACCAAATAGCAACGATTTTTCTGCTATCGGTCTTTGCATGCAGATTTGCTTTAGTACAGGTTAGTGCTGCTGAGGGGAAATTTGAAACATCCAATCAAGTTACACATGCAGTAATAATTAATAAATTAGATGATTCAAATAAGCTCGCACCGTCAGTCACGGCTGACAAGAATGCTCTAGATTCTTCTTCAAAGGAAAAAACAGAAGCGACAGCGTCAGTAAAACAAGATGATTCTATAGAATATAGAGATAATAAGTCAGACAAGAATGTAATCACACAGAAAGAAAAGACTGCTATAAAAAGTGAAGAGAAGAAGGAAGAATCAGCAGTAGAAAGAAGTTCTTCTTCCGAAAGTTCACAATCACAGTCGTTATCTCAAAGTGGACATAAAGAAAAGCCAAATAGTATCTCCAGTAATGAAATGATTACTGTCCCTAAAACATGGGAAGCAGGACACAAAGGGCAAGGAACTGTAGTCGCTGTTATAGATTCAGGCCTTGATTTGAATCATGAAGTTCTGCGTATTTCTGATCCGTCAAAGGCGAAATTTAAAAATCAGGATGATATCGAAAAAGCTAAAAAAGCTGCCGGTATTGACTATGGAAAATGGTACAGTGACAAGGTAGTATATGCTTATGATTACTTTGATGGAACTGATAATATAAAAGAGGCTGAAAAAGAGTCTCATGGAATGCACGTTACTGGTATTGTAGCTGGAAATCCAATTAATAAAGCCCCGAATTCTGAGAAGGTTTATGGGGTGGCGCCAGAAGCTCAAATTATGTTTATGAGAGTTTTTTCAGATAGAGATAAAACTACAGCCTCTGCCCTCTATGTAAAAGCCGTTGATGACGCAGTTGCGTTAGGTGCGGATGTGATCAATATGAGTTTGGGTGCAGGTGCGGGTTCAACTGTAGATGCGGGTTCAGATATTATTGAAGCAGTAAAAAGAGCACGCACTAAAGGAGTATCTGTTGTTATTGCTGCTGGTAATAGCAATACTTTCGGTAGAGGTTTTTCACAACCATTAGCAGAAAATCCTGATTATGGTCTCGTCGGAAATCCCTCTACAGTAGAAGATTCAATTTCTGTTGCTTCGATTAATAATAAAATTCTAACTACTGAAGTCTTTGAAGTAAAAGGTTTAGAAAATGACGCTACCCTTGATTATGGTAAGTTTGATTTTAATAGACCTGAAACAGAAAAAGATTTTGAAAAAGGGAAAGAATACGAATATGTAGCAACGGGTATTGGTCGTGAAGAAGATTTTGCTAATATTGATGTAAGAGGTAAGTTAGCACTGATTCAACGTGGTAAAATCCATTTCTCTGATAAGATTAAAAATGCTCTTCAACACGGTGCAGCTGGAGTTTTAATTTATAACAACGTTGAAGGTGCAAATGTTAGTATGTCTGTTACAGGTGATGCTAAGAAAATCCCATCTGTCTTTATTTCAAAATATTATGGTGAAATTCTTAAGTCTGGTCAGTATAAAATTGTCTTTAATCACAAGATGGATAATCGTAAATCAGATGTTGCAGACCAATTGTCAGATTTTTCAAGTTGGGGAGTTACAACAGATGGACAATTGAAACCAGATGTTACTGCACCTGGTGGAAATATCTATTCATCATTTAACGACAATAGTTATGGAAGTATAAGTGGAACAAGTATGGCGGCCCCTCATGTAGCTGGTGTCGCAGCATTAGTCAAAGAATATTTAGCAAAGAAACATCCTGAATTATCAGCTAGTCAAATTTCAGAGATTGTAAAAGCTTTAATTATGTCTACTGCAAAACCACATTTTAATAAACAAACTGGAGCCTATACTTCTCCACGTCACCAAGGTGCTGGCGTAGTTGACACGATGGCGGCAACAAGCACAGATCTATTTGTAACAGGTGCAAATAATTATCCAAGTGTTACTCTTGGTAATGTTGGTGATAAATTTACCTTTGAAGTTACAATTCATAATATTTCGGATAAAGACCGAACATTGAAGATGATTGTAAATACAAATACGGACGAAGTTGAAGAAGGAAAATTCACTCTCCGTCCACGAAAACTAACTGAAACAGTTTGGCCCGAAGTAACTGTGAAAGCTCATAGTACGAAGACAGTAACAGTTAGTGTAGATACAAGTAAGTTTACTGAAGAACTTAGCAAAATAATGCCAAATGGTTATTTTCTAGAAGGATTTGTTAGATTTGTCAATCCTGCAGATGATGGTTCTGTTATTGGTTTACCATTTATGGGATTTAAGGGAGAATTCCAAAATCTACCTGCAATTGAAAAACCAATTTATCAATTGATTAAGGAAGGAAACAGTGGATTTTACTCTGAAATTGATAAAGATAATCCAGGAATTTCACCTTCAGACGATGTAACTTATTTAACAAGTTCTGAAAATGATGTAAATGTTTTAAAAGCAGAGCGTCAAGGAAATCGAGTGACTGTACTCGGAGTGAAACAAGATGATGAAGGAAAATACCATCTTCAATTAGATGAAAAGGGTAATGTTCGCCTTGCTATCTCGCCGAACGATGATGGTAATAAAGATTCTGTTCAATTTAAAACTCTTGTCTATAGAAACTTGGTAAATCTTCGTGCAACTGTTTATGATTCTTCGGATACAACACACAGTCAGCCTATTTGGCAAAGTCGTCCAACAGACCTTGTGAAAAATTATTTTGATGGCGATACTAGAAATCCAAGAAGTTACATTGTAGATAAAACAGCTTGGGGAGGACAGGATTCTAATGGAAATCGAGTCTCTGATGGAATTTATGACTATGTTATTAGTTATAAGCCAGATGTCCCTGGAGCTGAAGAACAATACACAATATTTAAAATTCAAATCGATACACAAAAACCTCTGATTACTTCGGGATATATTCGTTCTCAAAAAAATCAAGAACAATTTATAGCTCGTAAACCTCAGGATGTCGGAAATGGCGGAATTCTTCTAGAAAAAGTCTTTTATATTCGTCCTTCTGAAAATAGAGAGGCGGCAGATTCAGAAATCGAACAGTATCAGATTATCAAACAAAATGAAGATGGTAGTTATACACTTCCTAAGAACATTGATAAATCGAAAATCTTCTATTATGTGGAAGACTTTGCGGGAAATGTAGATTTTATATCTCTCAAAGATCTTGTAGGTGAAGAAAATAGTGGTCGTGTAAAAATTGCTATACTAAACAATAAAACCAATGATGAGATTGATACAACTTATGTTTATCGCATTAAAAATAGCGAAGGTCAATATGTAACCGTTGATAAGTCAAAAGATATTAATTTCTTGAAATTTGGGCATTATGTTGCAGAAATTTTTAGCTATGATCGTACAGAGTTGAAATTTGTGAGTGCTCTATCTAAGGAATTTGATTTAACGAAAGAAAATAGTTTTCAAACTATTACCTTCTTGGCTAACAAAATGAAATATGCCCCAGTAACAGTTGGCTTTAATCAAGCTGTTCCTGGAACTACAATGATTACTTTAGTAGGTGAAGACGGTCAGAGTCAAGTCTTGCCAGCTGAAACATATGGTAAACATTCTTATGGTAAGAAAGTGGTTACTGGTGAATATAAAGTTCTTGTAAATCTGTCAAACGGTTATGAATTACTTGATAATCTTCAACCATTTAAAGTTCTGTTTGGTAAAAATAATGTTTTGTCACTTTCAGTTGTTTCTAAGTTAGCTCTGATTGCAGCTTTAAATAAACAAATGGAAGTAGTTAAAACTCCAAGATATTATAATACAAAACAGAATTTAAAAGAGATGTTTGAGCAAAGTGTCAAAGATGCGCAACTAGCATTAGGAAGTAAACTTAACCAAGATAAAATTGACCAAATTGTTAAGGCTTTAGAGTCTGCTATGCAAACATTGGATGGTAAGGAATCTGATATCACATCATTGAAGAATGCCATTAAAGCATATGCTGAGACAGTTAAAAAAGGTAAATATATAAATTCTGATCAAGAACGCAAAGGTCAATATGATCGTGAATTTAAACTCTTGGCATTATTAATTACAAAAGATTTGATAACTCAAGATGAAATTGACCGTCTGTTGACCACTTTCTTGCAAGCTCAAGACCAGCTGAATGGGAAAGAAACAGATTTTATGAGCCTAAAGAATGTTATCGAGGATGAAGTGAAGTTCCAAGAAAAAGATCCAAGATTTTTGACAGCTAGCAAAGAGGAGAAAGATGCATATCATCTTATTTTCAACAAAGCTAAGCTACTTTTGGAAAATGCAGAAGCTAGTCAAGAAGAAATTAATGAAGTAATCAAAGCTCTAAAAGAAACGGTTGTAAAACTTAAGGCTAATAAAGTAGAGATCCCAACCAAACCAGTTGTACCAGTTAAGCCGGTTGATCCAACTAAAGCAGTTGCACCAGTTAATCCAGTTATTCCAGCTAAACCAGTTGTAACGATCAAGCCAGTTTCTCAAGTGCAACCTGTTAAATTAGTAAGTCAAAATAGACAAGTCTCAACTATTAAGCCTTCAATTAGCAATGATAAAATTGAGAAAGCTACATCAATTACAATACATCATTCCAATATAGAAGCTAAGCATGAGAATAAAACACTAGCTGGAAGTGATCAACAAGTGCTTTTAGCTACAGTCATCAAAGAAGGAAAACAGTTACCAGCCACTGGTGAGAATAACATGATTTCTATTATGCTAAGTATTTCTGGAATTTCTCTCTTGTTGTCAGTTATTGGACTTGTAACTTTTTCAAAAAGTGAGTAGAGAATACAAGCTAAATTCCCAAAGTAAGTTCCACCGCTAGTAGAATTGGAAGTTAGTCTGAGAAAAATCATAAAAACCAGTGGAATTCCGTGTCAGGGTAAGTTCCACTGGTTTTACTCATGCTTGATTTCTATAGTAGTATCGTGAGCAAAAGGATTCAAATTATAGTATAGTTGCTTAGTTTCAAACAAGCATGTTATAATAAAGCTATGGCATATAGTACAGATTTTAAACAGCGAGCATTAGATTCCATCAAAGAGGGGCACAGCCATGTCGAGGCAGCCAAGGTTTTTGATGTTGGCGTCAGAACTCTCTTCATGTGGGAAAAGAACTTACGT
>NZ_VMML01000032.1:27348-27889 GCF_013277175.1 Streptococcus sp. 3167
AAGCAGATGAAGGTCACTTCAAAAAAAGATGACGAGCTTTAAGGAACAAGACCCAGAGAAAGTCGCTGAGTTTCTTGATATTTTGGATAACCTAAACGATTTACCAATCGTATATATTGATGAAACAGGAATCGACCGCTACCTCTATCGTCCTTATGCAGGGACTCCTAGAGGGGAGAAAGTCTATGAAAAGATTAGCGGACGTCGTTTTGAGCGAACTTCAATTGTTGCAGGACAAGTAGACAGAGAGTTTATAGCTCCCATGATTTACAAGAACAGCAGGACAAGCGATTTCTTTGTGGAGTGGTTCAAAACGCAACTCCTGCCTGTTTTGAAGACACCTCATGTTATTGTCATGGACAATGCTAGTTTTGATCCCAAGAACATTTTGGATGAACTCTGCATCCAAGATAAACACTTTTTCTTACCTCTACCACCTTATTCACCAGATTTGAATCCTATTGAGCAAGCATGGGCTATCTTGAAAAAGAAAGTAACAGATTTATTAAGGGAAGTCTCAACTATTTTTGAATGTTTGGAA
>NZ_VMML01000033.1:0-7720 GCF_013277175.1 Streptococcus sp. 3167
TAAATAGTGAAAAATATCTATCCTATCTTCTAGAATGTCTTCCAAACGAGGAAACTCTCGTAAACAAAGAGGTTTTAGAGGCTTATTTACCATGGACTAAAGTTGTACAAGAAAAGTGCAAATAAGAAATCTCCAGATTAGGAACTATCCGTGAGTTCTCTAGTCTGGAGATTTTTCAATATACTTCGTTATTGGGCGGTTACTACTATACTTCGTTATTGGGCGGTTACGAAGCAGGTGAAAAACTACCTCCCAAATGAAAAGGAATTAAGCAACCAAACGCTACTTAATTCCTTGAAATTGTCTCATCACCTCTATTAGCCTTTAAATTTTGAAAGACTCTATTTGCTAATCAATATTTGTCAATACTAACCCTTTCAATCAATTCATTAGTTTTCTAAACTAAGTCTATTAATAAATCCAAAAAGAGTATCAATAGTAAAGTAAACTAAATAATTGAGTTATAAATAGCTATTTTCACAAAACTGTTTCATCATCACACCATCTCAGTACATAAACCATTTTTTCATCTATAGCTTTTGTCTTAATCTTAATCTTTTTTCTTTAATCCAAGAAATGCACCTACGGTAAACATTATTCCGGCAACCAATGACGTGAAGACTTCGCTAACTGTTCCGGTTTTTGGCAACCTATCATTGTTAGTAGTTGATTTACTATCAATATTGGTATCTTTATTAGCTATGTTCTCTGGTTCATTAAGATAAACTTCCTTCTCATTTTCAAAGTTTTTATCATTTTTATCAGGAACTGGAGCTGTAACATCCTTAGTTGAATCAGATCTTTGACTTTCATCTAATTGACTATAATTTACTTGTACAGGAACTGTAGTTTTGACATCTTTAGTTGAATCAAATTTGTGTGAATGATCTTCTCTTTGTAAATCCTCTTTTCTGTGACTTTCATCTAATTGATTATGATTTGCTTGCACCTTATCTTTCTTTTTGGATACATCAAAAGTAGGTTTATTTTCCTCCTCCTTTTTCTCCTCTATTTTCTTGAATACAGGTTTTATAAGGGTATCTTTTGATAGATTAATAACATAGCCAGCGTCTTTTTTACCTTCGAAACCAGCAATTTCCCAACCATCAAATTGATAGCCTTTTTCTAATTCACCCTTATAGACAGGTAAAATAAAATCTTCTTCCGGCACTATCTGAGAACTCATTTCTTTTCCATTTTGAATGGTCACAGTCACCCTATGAGGTTTTAATTCGCTCATTTCTCCCGTATCTTTATTTAAAATAAATTCTTTTACGGTTGTATTTCTTGCGAAATCTTTTACAAGAATCTTAATATTTAGTGTCTTATCTGTTAGTTGTTTAATATCATCAAATGATGTATATTCTTTTCCATTTACATAAATATGTTGTTCTTGAATCTCACCATCGAATCCATTATTTCTTTTATCATTGATGTTAAAGACTACAGATTTTCCATCAGCATATTCGATACTAGTATTTCCCTTAGGATCAATGTTTACTTCGGGTTTAACATTATCATATAAAAATTGATAGTGGACTCCAACCGCTTTCGCATTCAAATCGCTATAGCCAGTTTGAAGATAAACATTTCCATCCATATCTGTTACCTTATCTGGAAATCCGTTTGCTTTATAATCTTTCATCCCCCAGTCCATGATGTCACCGTCTTTAACATTCAGCTTAACGTTAAAATCTCTAGTGTTATCAATGTGTAAATCTCCGTAGATTAAATAATTATCTACAACCGATTCATTAACCCTCAATTCCCAGTTAAAACCACCCTTATCAGAAATCTTACCTCTTAAATAAAATTCTGGATTTCGTACATAAATTTTATTAGATTTAGATGGATTAAAGTAGTTCTTATCCATTGAAAGGTTTACTGGTTTGGTATCAATAAATAACATGGAGCCATCTTCTTTTATAGCTTCTACATTAGAATATTCCTCCCCATGATACTCTTTATTATCTTTACCAAATAATACAAGTTTAGAGGAATCTGTCACAAGATTTCCATCTTTATCGATTGCTTCCCCTTTATCATTCATGTTAAAGGTAAACACTTGATATCTTACAATGTTAAAGCCGTCCAAAGCCGACATTAATACTGATTGAGTGCTTCTTCCATCTTTAACATTTCTACTATCAGCATAAATTGTTGTTTCTGAAAGGACTCTTAGATTAGGATTGGTCTTTTGTATTTTTGCTATATCTTCCTTGCTATAAACTCCATTCCCTGCTAACATATCCGTTTTTCCAGGATTATAGGTAGTCACTTTTAGTGCATAGCCTTTTCTTAGAATGATGTTATCCTTTAATAGATATTGTTGTTTTTCTGAATCAGAATAGATTTTACCAGATTCCATTTCAGTTAAATTGTTTGGTTTGTTCTTTGAAAGATCTCCTTCTCCTAATTCGATTACATTCCCATAACTTGATGCATAGGGATATTCTGTTTTAGTTTCCTTATTTTTTTCAGGCATTCTAATTTTAGTTTTAGCTTTTGTTTCACCCTTATCTTTTACAAGGATATTCATATCACCCGTAAAGGATAGACCATCGACGACATCATTTGTGTTTGCAAATAAGTCAAAGGTTAGAGTTTTAGTTTGTGGGTCGTATTTACTTGCCTTAATTTCTATTAATTTGAAGTCATTGCCATAGTAAGCCTTAGCATTTTTGGATACATTACTTACTTTTCCAAGAATTTCAAAATGTCCATCCTTTGATGGGCTTAATACTCCACCAAGTTTTGATTTAACATCATCAAGTTTCTCAGTTTCATATTCTAGAGCACTCTTATCTTCATAGGCAGTTATATTTCCTTCATCGTCATATTGATAATCAAGCTCTACTGTTCTTTTTCCACCAGTTACAAAGTCATATTCTTCCCTATATTTCTTTTTAATGAGTTTCTTTAGGTCTTTATTTTCAAAGTCTCTAATTGTTGAAATAGTTTTATTTATTTCAAGGCTAGCTTCTCCCTCAACTGAACTTTCTTCAGCTGGTTTTGAATCTTCATCCTTAGCTTGATTATTATTGGTATTTTCCTCTGGGCTCTTTGCATTTTTGAGTTTTTCTTCAGAAATTTCACCTAGTTTTTCATATTTAGAAGCATCTTTGTCAGGATCTACTAGGTAATAAGAAATCATTCCTTTTTCATCAGCTTGGTCATCAAATTTAATTCTATGGATTTTGGTGAAGTTGCTTGCACCATCTAGGGCGATTACTTCGATGATTTTTCCTCTTAAATCTCCTGCTCCGCTAATTTCGTAGATAGTATTTCCATCTTTATCAAGCTTCCTATTTCTTCCCTCACCCTCTCCGGCGTAAGTTACATCAAGACTTTTCTCAACATCTCCATACTTATCGACAAGAGCTGCACCTGCGTACCATACTTCGTTGGCTACTTCTTCAAATTTCTCAGGATGTTCTTTTTGGTCTCTAGCAAACAAGGTTTCGTGTTTGTACTCATCCTTTACCTTGTGGTAGGTATCTTTTGCGATCAATTTAATTTTATCTGGATTAGAAAAATCAATTGAAATAATTTTTGGAGCTGTATTATCAATTTTTACTGGTATATAAGAAACTTGCCATGGATAATCCTTGGTTAATCTATATTTGAATTTGTAGAAGTATTGACCCTCAGCTATTGATTCAAATTGTCCTCTTATCCTAGTAGCTGGATCTTGGTTATCCTTACTTTCTGGTTCATTTTCTTCTCTACCTCTAGGGTTATAGATGAGTCCATCCCACTTCAAATCACCCCAAACTTTTAGTTTAGATGATTTGATTCCCTTTGCATCATTGCTTTTAGAATTTAAAATTCCTCTAATAAAGTGTTCTCTCGAAATGACTTTTAAGTCTCTTTGATTTTCTCCCTCTTTATTTGTATTTACTATTGAAATCAATCCTTCTTCTGCACTTCTTAATACAAGTGGAGAAGGTGTTAATCCTCTTTCTAGTGAAACACTTTGTGGTTCTCCCTTTGAGTCAAGTGGATATACCCTAGCAACATTAGATCCACTAGTGGATTCTGCATGAATACCTTGGTTGTTAAAGGCAAATAAGTCTGGGTCTTGGTCTAGTGATGTAATATTTTTATCTTTTCTGTTTTGAATAATAGCTGCTGGATTAAATTTATCTATACCATGTTCTCCACCAATACCCTTGTTCAAGGTTCCAGGAATTTTCGGTTTACCATCATCATCATAACCTTCCATTGTTTTTGATTTTGAACCCTCTTCCCAGGCCCATTTATCAAGGATTGGTTCGTGGTTCCAATTCCCAGCAAATCCCATTAGAGGCATCGACAAAGAAGGTTGGAAGTTTATTTTCTTCCCGTTAGAGTTTAGAGCTTCCATTTCTTCCACTGACTCAAAATGAATAAATGATTCTACAAATTTATTTTTGTCTTTAGCCTCTCCAACATTTATAACCGCATTCAAATCAAAGCTAGAATTTGCGCCTATAGTGAAAGTATCATGCTCAAATGTGATATTTGCTCCTTTGATTTTTTCTGGATGGATTTCTGGAACAATTTGCTTACCATCTGGAGATTTTTCATCTTTGTATGTTTCATCCAGCTTTAATCTATCAGTTAGAGAATCTGTAGTTATCGCTGATGCTGAAACTTTAAAGGTCAAAGGTCTGTTTGATGTATTGTGAAGCTTAATTGTAAAATATTTTTCTTCTCCTTTTATTTCTTTAAGAGAAATAGAACCATAAGAGTTTACCAAACCTTTAGAATCCTTGTTTTTGAAAGTCGCTACAACTTCATTTCTCAAAGCATTGGCCACATTAATTAGGCCTGCTCCCTGTTGTCTAGGTGATGCAAAGTATTGGCTTTTTTCTTTCCAAGACGTTGCGTCCATCATCGGTCGCGCAGTATTTTGTAGAGCAATTTTTGTAAGACTTGTAAGGTCTATTTTGTCATCTCCCTCAAGATTTCTCAATACAGGTCTTTCAAGCATTTCCTTTAACTTCGGTCTAATCAAAACAGTAGAAGCTGCTACGATTGGAGTTGCCATACTGGTTCCTGACATATAGCCATAAGTTGATTTACCATTAATGACATTAAGCGTGGATTTAATATTTTTACCAGGTGCTGAAACATCGGGTTTTAAAAGTAAATCTATTCTTGGCCCCCAAGATGTGGATCCTGCTGGAACGATGATATCTTCTTTATAGAGTTCTTTGTCTGTGTCAGGTGCAAACTTAAAGTCAATCTCTTTTTCGTCACCTACATTCGGTTTGTTGGAATTAAAACTTTCCATATCAATTGGATAGTATTGCTCCAATTTATCTTTAAAATCTTCTTTATTATTTCTTTTGACTTCAGTTTTTTTATCAGGATTAATCATGTTCCATAGCTTTACACCATCATCTCCTGAAATTGAAAACACTTGACTTTTAGTACCTTCATCCGCTTCATATCCCATAGCTGGAAGCTCTGTCCAATTATCTCTATTGTAGTAATTGACAGTATTTACAACCATAATGGCGCGTGCGCCCTTATCCGTAGCTTTTTTAAAAGCATTTTTTAAATCCTTTGTATAAATTCTATCCATTACTGCAATTTTGCCCTTAAGATCCAAACCTATCAAATCTTGGTCTTGGCCCTTGCCTATATATACAAATTTCAATTTACTAGGAGCTTTTGAACCATCTTCATTTGTTGTGATTTTATTCTTATCGAAAAAGGCCCCTATATTTCTGTATTTAAAACTTTCTCCACCTATGTTAACTTTATCAAACTCAACTGTTTGATTTTTAGCAGATGCAACCGCTATCGCATCTTCATGTGCTGCTGTTCGCGTTACATTTCCAGTGTCGGTCATTTTCAGATGATTATTTGCCACTAAATCCCAAGAAGAACTTGAAGCAGAAGTCGCATAGTTACCCGTAGCGACAACCATTGGAATGCCTGCTTTTCTTAATGCTCTAATAGCTTGCCAATATTTCTCACCTACAAGACCTGTTCCTGTAAAACCAGATGATACCGAAACAACATCAACGTTGTGTTTGATAGAATCTTCAATAGCATGAAACATTGTTTCATCCCCTGCGAACCCAGATCCTGCGTCAGAGTACATTTTATAAGAGAAGATCTGTGCATTAGGTGCAATTCCATCTATGCCATTAAAGTTCTTGATGTCTTTTTCAGTATCATTTCCAGCAAGAATCCCTGCAATATGCATCCCATGGGGATCAAAATAATCACTTCCATCATCAGCTCTTTCTACGGTAATTTTACCACCATTATAATAATTAAAAGCATGAGGGATTTTATCACTCAACCAATAATTTTTATCAGTGCCTTTTAAGTCTTCTTTTTTAAATCTCATTGAGGCTTTGGCATCATCATCGATTCTCATAGCCTTATGCCTATAATCTGTTCCAGTATCGATATTTGAAATGACCATACCTCTGCCATCAAAATTTCTTCCAAATTGAGCATTAATGGCCTTTAGGTAATCAATAGCTTCCTCAACTCCAATTTCCTTTCTGGCATGATTCATCATGGGTTGGACTTTTTGTGCCCTTTCAACCGATGAGATACCTTCTATTTGTTTAATTTTGTCCAAGTTATCTGGAGTTGTTTCTATGGCACTACCGTTAAAAATTCTATCATAAGTATATAAAACTTTTGTATTCTTAAGACTGGATAGTCCCTTGATTGCTTTTTCTCTAGATTCTTCATCTTTAAATTCAGCAATATAGACAAGTCTATCCTCTTTTTTGGGACTTTCTGAGTCTTTACTTGCAGACGAGTCCGCTTTATCTCCTTGGGATTGATTGGAATTTTCTTCTTTGCTTGTTGCTTCTTCATTGCTAGTGCTATTGTCTATCACAGGATTTTTACTAACAACTTCTTTTTCCTCAATAATTGTTGTTTTCTTTTCTTCAGTATCCTTTGAAGCTTCTATAGCATGATGAATCTCTTCATGTTTCTCTTTATTTTCTGTTTCCTTATCTACTACTACTTTTTCTTTATCAGAGATATTTAAAGCATCTTCAGAGCTAGATATATCTGCTAAGACTACCTCATTAGGGGCATAGGCTGCTAAAATAACTGCAGCTGTGGTTAATGACAATACTGTACTTTTTTTCATTTTAATTCCTTACATATTTATTTAACTTCCAATAGATAGAAAACTTTAACTTTGCTAGCCTTTGTTATAAAAAGTTTTACTAAGTATTATCTAGGAAATAGAGTAGTACATTTATATATAATTGTTAGCTCTCCATAAAAATAGTATATCATTTTTTAAATTTAAGTCAAGAAAAATTAATATGTGTTAATTTATTTTTTAATACACATTAAAAATATAGAGTCAAAAACTTTCGTAGTTAGCTGGGGTACATTGTCAGAACATTCACACCATCAAAAATAGTAGCAATCAAATTGAACCACTACCAAAATCACAAAGTCAAACATCATTGATGAAATATCAGCGCTATTAAACAATATAAATAACCGCTAAGAATAAGACTTAACCCCAAATCATTCATACCTCTCTCAACTAGATGTAACTTACAAAACCCCTGACCTCATGAGCCACTTTCTTCCTCCTCATGAGGTCAGTTTTACTTTCTGCTGTTCCAGTATCATTTTTCCTCGCTAGATTTCCTCAAAAGGGCAGACTCCTCCCTTGGTGCGTCACACGATTTTTTCATCTCGACTGTTCTTTAATGCATCATTAACGACGCTTTTC
>NZ_VMML01000034.1:0-493 GCF_013277175.1 Streptococcus sp. 3167
TCAGTAATACTGTTATCTTCCCTAATTTTAGCTTCGGCAGCCTTTTCAAGTTCTGTCAAAGCCTTCATCACTGCTTCTTTAGCTTCAGCTTCTTCCTTTTTAGCAGCAGCTAGCTCAGCATCAGCAGCCTGTTTAGCTTTTTCAGCTTTTGCTTTTGCCTCATCTGCAACTTTAGCCTCATCTGCTTCGGATTTCGCTTTCTTAGCAGCTTCTTCAGCTTTGGCTTTCGCTTCCTCTACTTTTTTCTGTAGTTCAGCAACTTTAGCTTCAGCTTCTTTTCTAGCTTCTTCCGCTTTTTCAAAATCCTTTTTAGATTTTTCGGATGCTTTGCTAGTGTTAGTAGTATTTGATTCATCAGCTTTTACAGCCAATTGCTGAACGCTAGTAAGACTAGCCCCTAAAACTACCGCACTGGCTAGACTAGCAAAAATCATCTTTTTCTTCCCCATTTAGGTCACCTCTTTATTATTATTTTTAATCACCTGAATCACCT
>NZ_VMML01000034.1:596-1815 GCF_013277175.1 Streptococcus sp. 3167
CTGAATCACCTGAATCACCATCATTATACTCTTCTACAACATATATGTCAAGTATTTTCCCAATGTTTACCCAATATTTATCTAAAATTATGATTCGGATAACTCCCCCTAGTCTGGTCAAAGTGGAAATTGGTTTAAAACAGATTTTTATGGTGGAATTTAGTGTGAGACGTTTGAGTTAGAAATGAGCTCTACTATGACAAAACATAAATACCTGACCCTTTCAGACCCTCATAAATTCTCTAGGCTGGAGATTTTGGCTCTATAATATTTGTAGTAGGAAAATCCCCTATGGATATTATGGAGCCTATTTTGTTGTAGAAAAAAGTCCCGTATCATCTATAATGAAAAGCAACCAAACCATCATTAGAAAGAATCATATGGAACAATTACATTTTATCACAAAACTACTCGATATCAAAGATCCTAATGCCCAAATTATGGATATCATTAATAGAAGGAAATCATTGCTAAACTGGATTATGAGGCTCCATCTTGCCCAATTTGATTCAGAAGAAGTTCATCATCGCTTAGAGGACTGTATTTGCCCTGACTGTCAGGGAGATCTAAAAGAGATTGGAGCAACCCTTCAAGGACAAGAATTGGTCTTTATTCCTGCGCAATTAAAACGAATAGATCATATCCAACACGCTTATAAGTGCCAAGCAGTGAGAAAAATCCGAGTGATAAAATCGTGAAAGCTCCTATCCCTAAAGCCCCTTTGGCGCATAGCCTTGGCTCAGCTTCTATAATCGCTCACACCATCCATCAGAAGTTTAATCTGAAGGTACCCAATTATCGCCAAGAAGAAGATTGGGCTAGGATGGGTTTACCAATCACACGTAAGGAAATTTCTAATTGGCATATCAAGACGAGTCAATACTATTTAGAGTCCCTTTATAACCTTTTACGAGAAAAGTTGTTAGAACAAGCTCTTCTTCATGCGGATGAAACCTCTTATCGGGTCTTAGAAAGTGATAGCCATCTGACCTACTATTGGACTTTTTTGTCTGGAAAATCAGAGAAACAAGGGATTAGGCTTTACCACCATGATCAGTGTCGAAGTGGTTCAGTAGTACAAGAATTCCTAGGAGATTATTCTGGCTATGTGCATTGTGACATGTTGCGGCAGTAACTTAGGACTTTAGTCCTCTAGTTCTGCCTATGCGATAGCAGTCCAAGGTTTAGGAGAAAGGCGATGCTAAGCTTGGTAAACTGC
>NZ_VMML01000035.1:0-4671 GCF_013277175.1 Streptococcus sp. 3167
ATTTTCGAAGAGTATAAACCTATCTCCCTCTTAGCGGTAAGATATCCTCTGAAATCATGCGCATATAGTCCTCTTTGAGGGCTTTTTTGTATTTGAGTTTTGGTAGTGCCTTGTCTCCGTGGGCTTCCTTATAGGCCAGATAGTCCTGAGATTCCGTAATGGCTTTTTCACCATTTTGCTTGTCTCGTCCGATGCGGTAGTTGTCCACTACGAACTGGAGTTCATCCTCTCCTATCTGCCAATAATCTGCCGTTTCACTAATCTTTTTCTGGGTTGTTAGCTCAATCATCTCATCCAACTTATGGGTCACAGACTGCCCCTGATAGCTCTTAGCATCTGCTTGGACATTCTGCCAGAGTTTGGAGATGAGGCTGGATAACTTGGGATTGGATTTGTTCAAATCTTCGATATAGTTATCTACCAGACCCTTTTCCTTTTTACCGATAAGGTTTTCCCGATTTTCGATCAAGGCTTGGATGAGAGAGAGGATATAGTGATAGTTTATCTCGTCGGTGCGGATGGATTCGAGCTCATACTCGATATCCAGCAGCACACCTTCATCTTCTTGGTCTTCTTTTCTGCGTCTGCGGAGTTCTTCGATGACATTTTGATATTGGCCGGCAAAGTTCTCGATGTCTTCTAGGCTAAGTCCAATCTCTCTGAGGATGACTTTCTCATCATAGTCAGAATAGACTTGTATAGAAGATAGGAGCTTGTCAAATTCTTGGAAGGCCTTGGCAAAGCGTTTTAATTCTGCATCTGTCGCTGTATCCAAATCCGGCACCTGCTCTGGACTTGGAGCGATGGCTAATAGTTGATGAACCTTCTCCAGAAACTTGGCCTTCTCCTCCTGCCATTCTGGGGCTAAAACACTGCTTTCGCCACCATTTGAGTAGAGGCTCAGAGCTTCATCCACCTTTTCTTTAAAACGGTCAGGCGTTTGGAAAGTAACGATTTGGCCGAATTTCTTGCCTTCATCAAAGAGGCGATTGGTTCGTGAAAAGGCCTGAATGATGTGCTGGGGTTTCATGGGCTGACGGTCCATGAATAGGGTCGATAGGCAAGGGGCATCAAAGCCTGTCAACAAGCGGTCCACAACGATAACCAAGTCCAACTGTTCCTCACGGAAGGCAAAGCGTTCTTTCTTACGGGCCAGACGGTCGTTGAGGTCACTATTGTAGGATGCAATGGTTGCTAGGCTAAAATGGGTACCAAACATGGCATTGTAGTCTTCTAAACTCTCCTCCATATAGGCTTGGTTGACATAGGAGTTTGCTTCATTTTCTGTCACAGAGTAAGTAATGGCAACCTTAGGGAAGTCTGGCAAAACCTTTTTAACATTTTCCGAAATGCTTAGAGACTTCTCTCCATTTTTGACTTGCTTAATCAGGTTATAATAGGCCTGCGCACGGACAATGCTTTTGACAGTCAAAATGGCTTCATAGGTTTTTCCTACCCCATTTTGGAAACCGAGTTTGCGTCTTGAGCGATTGAGAATAGCATCTAAAACGGCAAGCATATGTCCTTCGTCATCATAACGCTCCTCGTCAATCTCATCTTCTGCCCAACCAGGCATGGTCGTCTGATACTCCACATTAAAACCAAGAACCGCCTTGTCATGGATGGCTTCTTTGACGGTATATTGGTGGAGGCAGTCACCGTACTGCTCTTCGGTCGTCTGAGCAAGGTCTCCTTTTTGTTCACGTTTATTTTCTGTAAAGATAGGAGTTCCTGTAAACCCATACCAGAGAGAATTTGTAAAGAAGTGCTCTAGGTGGCGCTGGCGTTCAGGAGTCACTGCGCGATGGCATTCATCAACAACAAAGCCTAGTTTGAGTTGTTTGATACGATTGTAGACCTTTTGGTGACGGCCTTCATCAAACTGACGAATCATAGCATTGATTTTCTGGATGGTCGTCACAACGACACGGCGGTCATCAGAAGCTAGATTTTTAACCAATTCCTGTGTATCATCGGTCTCGTCGATATCGATCATATCGTTCTCTGCGTAAGATTGAAAAGAACTAGTCGTCTGCTGGTCAAGGTCTGTCCTATCAATCACAAAGATTGTCTTCTCAATAGATGGTATCTGAAGCAGATTGCGCGAAACCTTATAGGAGGTCAGGGTCTTTCCTGAACCGGTCGTATGCCAAATATAGCCTGACTGGCGCTTGCGACTGGCTTCACGGATAGCCTCAATGGCATGTACCTGATAGGGGCGTAATAAAATCAAGGCCTTCTTGTCATCATCAATGACAGAATACTGCATGACCATCTCGTGGGCTCTCGGTATCGACAAGACAGACTCTGCAAAGTCAAATAGTTGAGGTTGAGGTCTATTTTCACTATCCACCCACTTGGTCAAGAAGCGCTCATTTAGCTTGTTGGCTTTGGCAGCTGCGATGTAGCGGGTGTCTGTGACATTAGAGACGACAAACATCTGAAGACTTGAAAAAATGCCTCTGAACTGTCCTTCTTGGTCGTATTTTTTAATCTGACGGAAGGCATCCATGTAAGGATGAGAACGGCTTTTTAGTTCAATCTGAATCATAGGCAGACCATTGATCAGCAAAGTCACATCCCCACGACGCTGGCGAATCCCTTCTCCGCCTGTGATGACTTGATTGACAACCTCATAGCTGGATTTGCCACCAGCGACATTGTTTCTCCACAAGACTTCCAAGCGAATGGTGCCTAAACTAGCATCTTCACGTTGAACCTGCACCTTGGCAATGCCATTTTCCCCTGCTATCCACTTGGCTGCTTCGTAGAAGTTGACGAAATTGAGCTGGTTTTTAATTTGATTTTTCTCTGAATTTGTAAGGGGATGGTCTTGCAAAATGCGGACATTATTGGCTTCCAGCTTGGCAAAAAAGTTTCCCCATAGGAGGTCTTCTGTATTTAACTCAGGTCGATACACCCATTGACTTTCTCCCTTTGTCAACCGGTTGATCAAATCTCGCTCGATAGCCAATTCCTGTTTGGTTTTGGCTTTACCTGCTACAGGGATAGCAGTCTCATCTTTGGGAGAGAGTCTCTGGCTGATATGGAAATCCTGCAAGGCGGCTTGATTGAGATATTGCAATTTTTTGAGAAGATCTTGCTCTGTCCCTTTAATGGCTTGATAGCCTTCCGTCAATTCTTTATCTGCATCTAGGTAGTGATGTGGGTTCTTCTTTATTTGGATATAACCCTGCACCAAATCTTCTAAACGTCTCAGCTGAATAGCAAGCTGGTTCTGGAGTTCCTGAGAATTGCTTCCAGATGCTTCTTTCTGGTTGATAGCTTCTAGGTATTCTACGATGGCAGTATAACTAGGCTGCAACTCAGGTGCTGAAACGATGAGTTCTTGTTCTAATTCTTTTGATAACGTGTAAGCCATGTTCATACCCCATTTCTACAACGCAAAAAGCCTACCAAAAACATTGGTAGGTTTTGAAAATGGGTATGAAAACGCGAGTTTATATATATATATATAAGCTAGTTATTTGCTTAAATCTGAAAACCATAGGGACTCTTCCTTTTCATTCATCCAAGGCGTTGATAAGATCGAAAAACAACGCCTTTACTTCCTTCTATTGTATCATAAAAGACTAGTAGTGAAAAGGTTTCCCATGGTTTTATCTCTTATTTCAGAGTAAAGGTAGTTTCTTTCTTAAATTTTCAATCTATCTATAGACTAAAAGATCTTTTTAGTTTAGAATAGTAATATAAACTATTTTTGTATCATGATAACTTAGAATAATTCATAATTTTTTAATAAAAATAAAAAATATAAATAGGAGAATTTATAATGTGTAAAGTCTATAAATATAGCGAACTATACTCAACAGATTTTATGTCTTATTTTGACAATAAAAAAGAAGTAATATCAGACATTGAACTTCAATCAGATGAATATAGTATAGATATTGATAAAATTATTGCTGAATTAGGAATTGAGGTTATAGAAACATACTTCGATTCGCATTCTGGAAAATATGATGCTGACACTAAAAAAATGTATGTTAATATTTTGGAACCGCTACAGCGTCAACGATTTACTAAGTCTCATGAATTAGGCCATTTTGTGTTAAAACATGAAGGAATTTCTGAACGTGAACAAACACCAGTAGCGAATGCTAAAGAAAGAGCTGCTAACCAGTTTGCAGCAGAACTACTAATGCCGCAAAAGTTAATCATAAAAGCAATCGATAGAATGGCAATAGATTATTCTATGACCTGGGAGGAATTAGATACTTTAAATGATGAAATTATTATTACTTATCTTGCTGAAAAATTAAATGTGTCCAATCCGGCTATGAAATATAGACTTATTAATTTGGGTGTATTGTCCATTTAAGGAGAATTTTATGTTACTTAGGGATAAATTCTATGAAAATTTAGGGACCTATTATTCATCCCCTGAAGAAATAAAAAATCAACTGAATTCAAAAATCTTTAATGATTTTAAAATAGTAATAAATATAATTGGAATAAACCAACCTCAGGAAGATTTAACACCAATTTACAAAATTCAAAATCTAGAACTCTCATCAACAAATAAAAACTCTAAATTGCAAGATGAAATCGATGATATCAATAAATATTTATTAAGTGCAGGTACGGGATTAGGATATAAAGATGAAAAAAATTCATGGAGTTTATTTTACTTTGAAAGTTCTATAATGA
>NZ_VMML01000036.1:0-2971 GCF_013277175.1 Streptococcus sp. 3167
TAGCTCCCATGATTTACAAGAACAGCAGGACAAGCGATTTCTTTGTGGAGTGGTTCAAAACGCAACTCCTACCTGCTTTGAAAACACCTCATGTTATTATCATGGACAATGCTAGTTTTGATCCCAAGAACATTTTGGATGAACTCTGCATCCAAGATAAACACTTTTTCTTACCTCTACCGCCATATTCACCGGATTTGAATCCTATTGAGCAAGCATGGGCTATCTTGAAAAAGAAAGGAACAGATTTATTAAGGGAAGTCCCAACTATTTTTGAATGTTTGGAACGCTTTTTTAAAACTAAATAACTGATATAAGTCCATAGGCCCTATTAGAGGATGTTCTGGTGTCTTATTTACTTGTTTTTATAGCATTAGTAGATAGAATCAGCAAATAAAAAAGTAGTTCAAATGCCTGGCAGCAAAAAATCTCAACGATTCACTTAATATAGACTAAAGTTTAGAGTTTAAGGAAAGTAGGGCTAATATATTGTATGAAAAATAAGATTGTTTTTAAGCAAAACTCTTGAAAATGATTGAAAAAAGAGTTATTATAGATGTATAGTAAAAAGCAAACGCTTACTTAATCAAGGAGGACAGTTTATGTCATACAAAACAAGCAATGCAGAAGGGCATGTAGATTTCATTAATACCTATGATTTGGAGCCAATGGCGCAACAAGTGATCCCTAAAGCAGCATTTGGCTATATTGCTAGTGGGGCAGAAGATACTTTCACTTTAAGAGAGAATATCCGTGCCTTTAACCACAAACTCATCGTTCCACATACGCTTTGCGATGTTGAAAATCCAAGTACAGAGATTGAATTTGCAGGTGAAAAACTATCCTCACCAATCATTATGGCGCCTGTTGCGGCTCATAAATTAGCGAATGAACAGGGTGAAGTGGCGACTGCGCGTGGTGTGCATGAGTTCGGTTCTCTTTATACAACCAGTTCTTACTCTACTGTTGACCTTCCAGAGATTTCTGAAGCCCTTCAAGGGACACCTCATTGGTTCCAATTTTACTTTAGTAAGGATGACGGTATCAACCGCCACATCATGGACCGTGTGAAGGCTGAAGGTTATAAAGCGATTGTCTTGACGGCAGATGCTACTGTAGGGGGCAATCGTGAGGTGGATAAGCGTAATGGTTTTGTCTTCCCAGTTGGCATGCCGATTGTTGAAGAATACCTGCCAGAAGGTGCTGGTAAATCAATGGACTTTGTTTACAAATCAGCTAAACAGCGCTTGTCTCCACGCGATGTAGAATTTATCGCTGAATACTCTGGACTTCCTGTCTATGTCAAGGGACCACAATGCCGTGAGGACGTTGAGCGTTCACTTGCTGCGGGAGCTTCTGGTATCTGGGTAACCAACCACGGTGGTCGTCAAATCGACGGTGGACCAGCTGCTTTTGACTCGCTTCAAGAAGTGGCAGAAGCAGTTGATAGACGTGTGCCAATTGTCTTTGACTCTGGTGTTCGTCGTGGTCAACACGTCTTTAAAGCCTTGGCTTCAGGAGCAGACTTGGTAGCTATTGGTCGCCCTGCTATTTATGGTTTGGCTCTTGGTGGTAGTGTTGGTGTGCGTCAAGTCTTTGAACACTTGAATGCGGAATTGAAGACAGTTATGCAATTGTCTGGAACTCAGACCATTGAAGATGTCAAACACTTCAAACTTCGTCACAACCCATACAACCCAACCTTCCCAGTTGACCCTCGTGACTTAAAATTGTATTGATAAAAGATATTGCCTCCACTGAATGTGGAGGTTTTTCTTCGTGTATTGGAAGAATAAATCGCTATCAAAAACTATATAAAGATATTTTTCGGTCAAATATCTTGCTAGGGCTTTCAATTTCTGTTATAATGATCTAGTAATTAAATAATAAAGACATTTGGGGTGCTTTAGGCTGAGATGATACCCATTGAACCTGATACAGTTAAGACTGGCGAAGGGAAATGTGAACAGTTTTTTTCGTATGGTGAAATGAACGGTCTAATCTTGTAAGTCAACTCTAATTCTTGATTGTAATTGGAGTTTTTTTGTTTATATAAAACTGGGTAGGCTTGTTTAGGTAGCTCTCTGCAAATGCCCTCGATGTTCTTTAAAAGGATCAAGTGGAATTACGATTTTACTTGGTATTTCTTGGTGTTTTATTAATTACTAACAAGTAAAGAGAGGAGAAGTAAATATGGAAACACAGGTTTATGCATTTCAGCCAGGTTTGACTGTTGGAGAATTATTAAAAAGCAGTCAGAAGGATTGGCAGGCTGCAATCAATCATCGTTTTGTTAAGGAACTTTTTGCAGGGACAATTGAGAATAAGGCCTTAAAAGACTACCTGATTCAAGATTATCACTTCTTTGATGCCTTTTTATCCATGTTGGGTTCCTGCGTAGCCCACGCAGACCAGCTTGAATCCAAGCTTCGTTTTGCCAAACAACTAGGCTTTCTTGAAGCAGATGAAGATGGCTATTTCCAAAAGGCTTTCAAAGAGTTAAACGTATCTGAGAATGACTATCTAGAAGTGAGCTTGCACCCTGTAACAAAAGCCTTTCAGAATCTAATGTACTCGGCAGTGGCTTCATCAGACTATGCCCATCTTTTGGTCATGCTGGTCATTGCAGAAGGACTCTATTTAGACTGGGGTTCTAAAGCTTTGGCTCTTCCTGAAGCCTATATTCATTCGGAATGGATCAATCTCCACAGAGGTCCTTTCTTTGCA
Source organism: Streptococcus sp. 3167 (assembly GCF_013277175.1). NCBI lineage: Bacteria > Bacillati > Bacillota > Bacilli > Lactobacillales > Streptococcaceae > Streptococcus > Streptococcus sp. 3167. The sequence goes on from NZ_VMML01000036.1 coordinate 2,728, forward strand.
GAGTGGGTTCAATTTCTGGTTGACGAACTCAATCGTGTCGGAAAAGATCGAGAAGATTTGACAGAGCTTCAGCAACGCTGGAATCAAGCGGTCGCTTTAGAATTAGCCTTTTTTGATATTGGTTATGATGCCTAGAGAAGGCTCATGATATTTACAAATTTGATGAGTTAATACTCTTCGAAAATCTCTTCAAACCACGTCAGCTTCACCTTGCCGTAGGTATGGTGTTCTATCTGCAACCTCA
>NZ_VMML01000036.1:2995-38563 GCF_013277175.1 Streptococcus sp. 3167
TTGAGCAACCTGCGGTTAGCTTCCTAGTTTGCTCTTTGATTTTCATTGAGTATAAATCATTCAATGTAACTGAAAAATTTCTTAACGAAAGATAGAGATAAACCGAAATCAGTAGATCGTATAAAGTGAAAAGGAAGGATTTCAATATGACAAGTTTAAAATTATTAAAAGAAAAAGCACCATTGGTCATTTGTATAACCAATGATGTAGTAAAAAATTTCACAGCAAATGGATTAGTAGCACTGGGCGCCTCACCAGCCATGAGTGAGTTTCCAGCAGATTTAGAGGATTTGTTAAAGTATGCTGGTGGTTTATTAATAAACATAGGAACATTGACAGATGAAAATTGGAAATTATACCAAGCTGCTCTGAAAATTGCAGAGAAATATAATGTCCCAGCAGTTTTAGATCCTGTAGCCTGTGGAGCAGGAGAATATAGAAAAAAAGTAGCAGATGATCTAATCAACAATTATAAACTAGCTGCGATTAGGGGGAATGCTGGAGAGATTGCTTCTTTAGTAGGTATAAATGTGGCATCTAAAGGAGTAGATAGTGCTGGTGTGGATAATATTGATGAGATTGCTCTAGCAGCCAACGCTAAGTTTCATATTCCAATAGTAGTGACTGGAGAAGTTGATGCGATTGCTGTTAATGGAGAAGTGGTAACGATTCATAATGGTAGTGCCATGATGCCAAAAGTCATTGGGACAGGATGTTTATTAGGGGCAGTGGTAGCAAGCTTTATCGGACTAGAAAAAGGTCAAGAATTGAAATCATTAGAAACAGCAATGTTGGTTTACAATATCGCTGGAGAAATGGCAGAAAAACGTCCAAATGGACATCTTCCTGGAACATTTAAAGTTGAATTTATGAATGCCTTATACGAGATTTCAGATGAAGATGTAAAGGAATTCAAAAGAGTGAAGTAAAATGTTTCATAAAGAATTACTAAAACTATATTTTATTTGTGGAACGGCTACTTGCCAAGGAAAAGATCTATATAGAGTCGTTGAGGAAGCCTTAAAAGGTGGTATAACCTTATTTCAATTTCGTGAAAAAGGTGAGGGAGCCTTAGAAGGTAAAGAAAAAGTCGAAGTAGCAATTAAACTACAGGATCTTTGTAAAAAATACAATGTTCCGTTTATTGTTAATGATGATATTGATTTGGCGATGGAAATTGACGCTGATGGCGTACATGTAGGACAAGATGACCTTGGAGTTGATGAAATTAGAAAATTGATGCCAGATAAAATAATTGGTCTTTCTATAAAAAACGAGAAAGAATTTCAACAGTCAAAAGTTGAATATGTAGATTATGTTGGTGTTGGTCCTGTATTTGATACCCAGTCAAAGGATGATGCTGGAGGTGCTATAGGTTATGAAGGTCTTAAATTGATGAGAAAACTATTGCCACAAATGCCCTTAGTTGCAATTGGTGGGATACAGACGCAACATATTAAAGACATTATGAAGACTAATATGGATGGTGTTTCAATCATTTCAGCAATATCGTATGCAAAAAATATAGAAAAAACTGTTCGGGAAATGAGTGAACAATAGGTATCTATCTAACCCAAGAAAGATCTGCTGTCTTTGAGAGTGCAAGGCTGTATTTCCAGTTCAATTTCTTGAACTAGTATAAAATGTGTGTTATAATAATCACATAATTAAATAATAAAGACATTTGGGGTGCTTTAGGCTGAGATGATACCCATTGAACCTGATACAGTTAAGACTGGCGAAGGGAAATGTGAAAAGTTTTTTTCGTATGTCGAAAAGAACGGTCTAATCTTGTAAGCTGAACTCTAATTCCTATCTGTAATTAGAGTTTTTTCTTTTACGAAACTGGATGAAGATGATATAGTAGATTGAAATAAGATGCGAACAAATCAATTAGAAAATTCAAATTAATTTCTAGAAATATTTTAGCATTCTTGTGTACTGTTCTAAATTCAATCTGCTATACAAAGTATTTAGGTCGGTCTTCTTGAGTGCCCCACTTTTCTTTAAAAAAGGAGTTTTTTATGTTGAAAAAATGGCAGTTAAAAGATGTTATCTTGCTTGCTTTCTTGTCTATCTTTTTTGGTGGGGTTTTCGTTGGTTCAGGATATGTGTATAATATTCTCAGCCTACTCTTAACACCTCTTGGTTTGCAGGCTTTTGCCAATGAAATCCTCTTCGGTCTCTGGTGTATGGCTGCGCCCATTGCTGCCATCTTTGTTCCGAGAGTCGGAAGTGCAACGATTGGAGAAGTACTAGCTGCGCTTGCTGAAGTCCTTTATGGTAGCCAATTCGGTCTAGGCGCTCTTTTGTCCGGCTTGGTTCAAGGTTTGGGAAGTGAACTTGGTTTTATCGTAACCAAGAATCGCTATGAAAGTTGGCTCTCTCTAACTGCCAATAGTATTGGGATTACGCTTGTTAGCTTTGTCTATGAATACATTAAGTTAGGTTACTACGCCTTTTCTCTTCCGTTTGTCCTTTCCTTGCTTGTGGTACGTTTTATTTCTGTTTATTTCTTCTGTACCATCTTGGTTCGTGCCATTGTCAAACTCTATTATCAGTTTGCAACTGGAGGAAAAGCATAGATGGGTCTGGAATTACGGGAGATTCAGTCCCCAATTTTTTCGGAACCGATTGATTTTACTTTTCATGAGCAAGCTTTTACCTTGTTGGTTGGGAGCAGTGGGTCTGGAAAATCGAGCCTCTTTCAAGTTATTGCCCAAGTTAGTTCTCTTCCCTATAGCGGTCAAGTACTGATAGATGGGAGCGAAGTCAGTCAGCTTTCTATCATCGAACGTGTCCAAACGGTTGGTATTCTCTTTCAAAATCCTAATCATCAATTTACCCTGGAGAGCTTGTTTGAGGAGCTGATTTTCACCTTGGAGAATATCGGCTATCACCTTCAGGAAATTGATTCTAAAATAGCAGAGGTTGTCCAGCAATGTCGTTGCAAGGACATCTTGCACCGTCCCATCCATCACTTATCAGGTGGGGAAAAGCAAAAAGCAGCGCTGGCTGTCCTCTTTGCCATGAATCCTAGGGTCTATCTATTAGATGAGCCCTTCGCTTCCATTGATCGCAAGAGTAGGATAGAGATATTGGAGATTCTAAAAGAGTTGGTCTCTAATGGGAAGACAGTTATTTTGTGCGACCATGATTTATCTGACTATAAAGCCTATATCGACCATATGGTTGAGCTAAGAGATGGACAACTAAGGGAAGTGTTTCAAATCCCTTCCTCTGAGATGACACAGGTTACTTCAAAGGAAGTTGCTTCTAGCCCGGAACTATTCCATATGGATCGAACGACTTGTGAGCTGGATAAGCGCTCCCTCTTTTCGATTATTGATTTCAGATTTTACCAAGGAATTTCCTGTATCCTGGGTGACAATGGTGTCGGGAAATCAACCCTCTTTCGGTCTATTCTTCAATTTCAAAAGTATAAGGGACGCATTACCTGGAAGGGGACAGTCCTGAAAAAGAAAAAGAGTTTGTACCGTGAACTGACGAGTATTGTTCAGGAAGCTGAGAAGCAGTTTATCCGAGTCAGTCTGCGAGAGGAACTTCAATTAGATGGACCTGATTCTGAAAGAAATCAGCGTATTCTTCAAGCCTTACGATATTTTGATTTGGAGCAGTCACTCGATAAGAGTCCCTATCAATTAAGTGGTGGCCAGCAAAAGATTCTTCAGCTCTTGACCATCTTGACTAGTAAGGCTTCCGTGATTTTGCTAGATGAACCTTTTGCAGGTTTGGATGATAGAGCCTGCCATTATTTCTGTCAGTGGATTGTGGAGGAGAGGAATCAAGGAAGAAGTTTTTTGATCATTAGCCATCGTTTAGATCCTTTGATCTCTGTGGTTGATTATTGGATTGAGATGACTAGTCAGGGTCTCAGTCATGTGAAAGAAGTGACCATTGCCAAACCACTCACATCTCAGAGTAGCAATACTCAAGGGGAGGTGAGATAGTATGGTCAAAGTAGCAACCCAGACACCAATTATCAGTCTCTTCTTGCTGATTTTATCCTTGGAAACATCTTTCATTCCTTCGATTGCTCTGAATCTTTCGGTAGTCGCATTCTGTATTCTCTTTATGCTCTATTACCGTCGATTTAAAGTATTGGCTTGGATGATTCTACTCGCCATTTTACCATCTTTTGCCAACTACTGGGCAGTTCAGTTACACGGAGATGCTTCACAGGCAGTCATGCTTGGAACGAGGGCCTTTGTGACCGTTTGTATTGGCCTTGTCTTTATTTCTTCTATTTCCCTAAAAGAGCTTCTCTTGTACTTGGCTCAAAAGGGGCTATCACGGTCATGGGCCTATGCCTTGATTGTGGTATTCAATTCCTTTCCCCTTATCCAGAAAGAAATCAAATCCCTCAAAGAAGCTTGCCTATTACGCGGTCAAGAACTACATTTTTGGTCGCCCTTGATTTACAGTAAGGTTTTGATGACGGTCTTTAGGTGGCGCCATCTTTACCTGAGAGCTCTATCGGCGCATGGATATGACGAACATGCACAGGTGGAGAATAACTATCGGACTTTTTATATTCCTAAAAAAACAAAATTAATCTACCTGCTTTTCTTTTTATTGCTTCAAACCAGTCTATTTTTATAAAGGAGTTATTATGGAATTTACAGATATTGCGATGGAATTATCCAAGGAAGCTTGGCAGGCTTCCTTTCATCATCCCTTTATTTTACAATTACAAGAGGGAAATTTAGAACCTGCCATTTTCCGCTATTACCTGATTCAGGATGCCTACTATCTGAAGGCCTTCTCGGAAATCTATCACCTTTTGGCTGATAAGACTTCAAACCAAGAGATGAAAAGGCTCTTGAAACAAAATGCTCAGGGTTTAGTGGAGGGTGAGTTATTCATCCGCCAACAATTTTTCAAGGAATTGGCAATCAGCGACCAGGAAATGGAGCAACATCCAATCGCTCCAACCTGTTATCATTACATTTCACATATTTATAGGCAATTTGCAGAGCCGAACTTAGCCATTGCCTTTGCAAGTTTGCTGCCTTGTCCTTGGTTATACCATGATATAGGCAAATCACTTAATCTTAAACCATCACCAAATCCTCTCTACCAACAATGGATTGAAACTTATATTACGGATGAGTTAGAGCAGCAGATCAGAGAGGAGGGAGCGCTGGTCAATCAACTCTATCGAGAAAGTGACGAGACAGACAGGAAAAAAATGCTAGATGCCTTCCACATCAGTGTTCATATGGAAGCCAAGTTTTGGGAAATGGCCTACCAACACCAGACATGGAAGAGCGATTTACAGTCTTTAGAAAAAGGAGAATAATAAACATGAGAAAGCACCAATTACAAGTTCACAAATTAACCATTTTATCTATGATGATTGCCCTTGATGTAGTCCTTACACCTATCTTTCGGATTGAGGGAATGGCACCGATGTCCAGTGTAGTCAATATTCTAGCAGGAATCATGATGGGACCTGTTTATGCCTTGGCTATGGCTACAGTGACAGCTTTTATCCGTATGACAACTCAAGGGATTCCACCTTTAGCTCTTACAGGAGCAACTTTTGGAGCCCTCCTGGCAGGTCTCTTTTATAAGTATGGTCGAAAATTTCATTATTCCGCTCTAGGAGAGATTGTGGGAACAGGTATTATTGGTTCTATTGTTTCCTATCCTGTTATGGTACTCTTTACAGGATCGGCTGCTAAGCTTAGCTGGTTTATCTACACTCCTCGATTTTTCGGAGCAACCTTGATTGGTACAGCGATTTCCTTTATTGCTTTTCGATTTTTAATCAAGCAGGAATTCTTTAAAAAAGTGCAGGGATATTTCTTTGGTGAAAGGATAGAATGATGCAGGAATTGATAAATCCTTTTCCTCTGGGAACGAGTTCTCTTATTCACTGTATGACCAATGAGATTTCTTGTGAGATGCTGGCAAATGGGATTTTGGCTCTGGGATGCAAACCTGTCATGGCAGATGATCCCCGTGAGGTTCTTGATTTTACTAAGCAAAGTCAGGCTCTCTTCATCAATTTGGGGCATTTGTCAGCTGAGAAGGAAAAAGCAATCCGCATGGCAGCCTCGTATGCAGCTCAAGTTTCTCTTCCAATGGTAGTAGATGCGGTTGGCGTAACGGTTTCCTCCATTCGTAAGAGCTTAGTTAAAGACCTCTTAGACTATAGCCCAACGGTCCTTAAAGGAAACATGTCAGAAATTCGAAGTCTTGTTGGCTTAAAACACCACGGCGTTGGGGTCGATGCGAGTGCTAAAGATCAAGAAACGGAGGATTTGCTTCAAGTCTTGAAAGACTGGTGTCAGACCTATCCTGGTATGTCATTCTTAGTCACTGGCCCCAAGGACCTTATCGTTTCGAAGAATCAGGTTGCTGTATTGGAGAATGGCTGTGTAGAGTTAGACTGGATAACAGGGACAGGAGACTTGGTTGGAGCCTTAACAGCTGTTTTTCTCAGCCAAGGAAAGACTGGTTTTGAAGCTTCTTGCTTAGCAGTCTCTTATCTCAATATCGCTGCTGAGAAAATAGTTGTTCAAGGACTGGGATTGGAAGAATTTCGTTACCAAGTACTCAATCAGCTTTCGCTCCTCAAAAGAGATGAAAATTGGCTAGATACCATCAAAGGAGAGGTTTATGAATAGAGAAGCACTTAGACTATATCTGGTAACCAATCGTTATCAAGATTCCGTGGAAAGCTTTCTTGCAAAAGTTGAGACGGCCTGCCGTTCAGGGGTTATCATAGTCCAATTGCGAGAAAAAAATCTCACAACCAATCAATATTATCAACTGGCAAAACAAGTCAAGGAAATAACAGATGCTTATCAGGTACCCTTGATAATCGATGATCGGTTGGATGTTTGTCTTGCGGTTGATGCAGCAGGTCTGCATATCGGAGATGATGAATTACCAGTTTCGGTAGCTCGCAAAGTCTTGGGTCCTGAAAAAATCCTCGGTGTCACCGCTAAAACGGTTAAAAGAGCTCTGGAAGCGGAGAAATCAGGTGCAGATTACTTGGGGACAGGAGCCATTTTCCCAACCACCACCAAGGAAAATGCGCCCATTACTCTGATATCGACCTTGAAAACAATTTGCCAAACGGTCGCCATTCCAGTAGTTGCTATTGGCGGCTTGACATCAGAGAATATTGATCAGCTTATGGACACGGGTATAGCTGGTGTAGCTGTAGTGCGTGATTTGATGCAGGCAGAAGATATTGAGGCAAAAACGCAAGCCTTTTTAACAAAGTTGCATGACATTATTTCCTAACTAATACTCAATGAAAATCAAAGAGTAAACTAGAAAGCTAGCCGCAGCTTGCCCAAAGCCCTGCCTTGAGGTTTTAGATAAGACTGACGAAGTCAGCTCAAAACAGTGTTTTGAGGTTGCAGATGGAAGCTGACGTAGTTTGAAGAGATTTTCGAAGAGTATAAAAACTCTCTAATTCCCTTAAAGTGGGAACTAGAGAGTTTTTTTCTTAATCTTTAAAACTTGTATGGTTGACTGGGCCAGAACCATGACCGAGTTGAGGGGCGTCTTGGATGGCTTTCGTGATAAAGGCCTTGGCCTTATCAACTGCCTGGTAAAGGCTCTTTCCCTTGGCTAGTTCAGCCGTAATCACTGCAGCAAATGTACATCCAGTACCATGGGTGTGACAGGTTTGAATTCGTGGGCTTTCCCAGACAAATTGATCATCCTTGGTAAAGAGGAAATCTTTAGCACCACCTTCGAGATGGCCACCTTTGATGACCACAGACTGAGGACCAAATTCTTTTAAAATCAGGCGACCAGCACGCTGCATGTCTTCGGGGTCATGGATTGAAAAACCAACAATCTCTTCTGCCTCAGGAAGATTTGGCGTGATAATGGTTGCAAGGGGAAGCAGGTTTGTTTTGAGATAGTCTCTAGCAACTGAGTCGATCAAGGCATCTCCGCTAGTCGCTACCATAACTGGATCTAAAACATAGGGACAATCCAGCTTTTTAAGATAGGGCTGGATGATTTCCATGATTTCGGTAGTTGCCAACATCCCAGTTTTTACAGCCTGAGGTGGAATATCAGAAAAGACACTGTCCAATTGGGCTTTCAACATTTGAGGAGAAACGTGCTCGATCAATTGAACACCTCTGGTATTTTGAGCGACAAGACTGGTTACAACAGCCATTCCATAGACATCTCTAGCTTGGAACGACTTTAAGTCAGCCATAATGCCAGCACCACCACTAGGGTCAGTACCTGCAATGGTCAAAGCAACGGGTAAATAAGTCATCTAAAACCTCCCAACCAACTGAAGTTTGTATTCTTAAGAACAAGCTAATCTGTTTCAGGAAGGCAATAGAAGACTGCTAGTCCCCATTATCATTTCCACTTCCATCAGCTAGCATTACCTAGATTGAGTCAGAGGGATCTAACAGTCGTTAATCTCAGCTTTACGCACCCCTAGTGGTTGTTTTCTTTTTTCTTTAGTATAGCATATTTTTATTGTTTATATAGTAATATTTGACTGAAAATTGTTTACTAAATAGTTAAAAATTTATTTTTAGAAGTAATAAGCATTTTAATAATTGACAATTGTAGATTTTAAGAGTATACTGACAATTGTAATCGACAAATGTAGATTTTGGAGGTGTGATGATGCAGATTTCAGATGCAGAATGGCAGGTCATGAAGATTATTTGGATGCAGGGGGAGCAGACCAGTTCAGATTTGATTAGGGTTCTGGCGGAGCGGTTTGACTGGTCCAAGTCCACAGTTCAAACTCTTTTGGCTCGTTTGGTTGAGAAAGAGTGTCTGACGAGGAAAAAAGAAGGCAAGTCCTTTGTCTATTCAGCCCTTTTAACTTTGGACCAAAGTCGGGATTTACTTGTCCAAGATATTAAGGACAAGGTTTGTTCCCGTAGGATTAAGAACTTGTTGGCTGATTTGATTACTGAATGTGATTTTACTCAGGCTGACTTGGAAGACTTGGAAGCTGTGATTTCTGAGAAGAAATCAAGCGCTGTAACAGAAGTAAAATGTAATTGTATGTAAAGGAGACGTCATGTTAAATAGTATTGTAACCATTATTTGTATTGCCCTTATCGCGTTTATCTTGTTTTGGTTTTTCAAAAAGCCTGAAAAATCTGGACAAAAGACCCAGCAAAAAAAGGGCTACCAAGAGATTCGAGTGGAAGTCATGGGAGGCTATACGCCTGAGTTGATTATTCTCAAGAAATCAGTGCCAGCCCGCATTGTCTTTGACCGCAAGGATCCTTCACCCTGTCTGGATCAAATTGTTTTTCCAGATTTTGGTGTACATGCGAACCTGCCAATGGGGGAAGAGTATGTAGTGGAAATCACGCCTGAGCAGGCTGGAGAGTTTGGCTTTGCTTGTGGTATGAACATGATGCACGGCAAGATGATTGTAGAGTAGGTGGAGACTATGACAGAAATTGTAAAAGCAAGTCTTGAAAATGGTGTTCAAAAAATCCGTATCACGGCAGACAAAGGCTATCATCCAGCCCATATTCAGCTTCAAAAGGGAATTCCAGCTGAGATTACCTTTCATCGTGTGACTCCTTCAAACTGTTATAAGGAAATTCTTTTTGAGGAAGAAGGCATCTTGGAACCAATCGGCGTAGACGAAGAGAAGACAATTCGTTTTACTCCTCAAGAATTAGGCCAACATGAATTTTCTTGTGGCATGAAGATGCAAAAGGGGAGTTATACCGTAGTTGAGAAGACTCGAAAATCTCTATCACTTTTACAGCGTTTTTGGATTACTAGTATCTTTACTGTGCCTCTTGTGATTCTCATGATTGGGATGTCGACAGGAGGAATTAGTCACCAAGTCCTGCGTTGGGGAACCTTTTTAGCCACAACACCGATTATGCTAGTAGCAGGTGGTCCTTATATCCAAAGTGCTTGGGCTAGTTTTAAAAAGCACAATGCCAACATGGATACCTTGGTTGCGCTGGGAACCCTAGTGGCCTATTTCTATAGCTTAGTTGCCCTCTTCGCTGGCCTCCCCGTTTACTTTGAAAGTGCTGCATTTATCTTCTTCTTCGTTCTTATGGGAGCCGTTTTTGAGGAGAAAATGCGGAAAAATACTTCCCAAGCTGTGGAGAAATTACTTGACTTGCAGGCTAAAACTGCAGAAGTCTTGCGTGAGGATAACTATGTTCAAGTTCCCTTGGAGCAAGTCAAGGTAGGTGACCTGATTCGAGTGCGTCCCGGTGAAAAGATTGCGGTTGATGGTGTCGTAGTAGAAGGTGTCTCTAGTATTGATGAGTCTATGGTGACAGGTGAGAGTCTGCCTGTGGACAAGACAGTTGGAGATACTGTCATTGGCTCAACCATCAATAATAGTGGAACACTTGTTTTTAGAGCAGAAAAAGTCGGTTCAGAGACTGTTTTGGCTCAGATTGTGGATTTTGTGAAGAAAGCTCAGACAAGTCGTGCGCCGATTCAGGACTTGACGGATAAAATTTCAGGGATTTTTGTCCCAGCAGTTGTCATTTTAGGGATTGTGACCTTTTGGGTTTGGTTCGTCTTGCTCAGGGATAGTGTAGTTGTGCTTGGGTCGAGCTTTGTGTCTTCGCTTCTCTATGGAGTAGCAGTTCTGATTATTGCCTGCCCTTGTGCATTGGGACTTGCAACACCGACAGCCCTTATGGTGGGGACAGGTCGCAGTGCCAAGATGGGAGTTCTCCTCAAAAATGGAACGGTTCTACAGGAAATCCAGAAAGTTCAAACTATCGTCTTTGATAAGACCGGGACTTTGACGGAAGGGAAACCTGTGGTCACAGATATCATCGGCGACGAAGTAGAAGTGCTTGGATTGGCAGCTTCCTTGGAAGAAGCTTCTCAACACCCACTGGCTGAAGCCGTTGTGAAACGAGCGAGTGAAGCTGGACTTGAGTTTCACACTGTTGAAAATTTCCAAGCCTTGCACGGAAAAGGTGTCTCAGGGCAAATCAATGGAAAACAAGTTTTGCTTGGAAATGCTAAAATGCTGGATGGCATGAACATTTCTAGCACTTATCAAGATAAACTAGAAGAACTAGAAAAAGAAGCTAAGACAGTTGTGTTCTTGGCTGTTGACAATGAAATCAAAGGCTTGCTTGCACTACAAGATATTCCCAAGGAAAATGCCAAGCTAGCCATCAGTCAGTTGAAAAAGCGTGGCCTTAAAACAGTCATGCTGACAGGAGATAATGCAGGTGTGGCGCGTGCTATTGCCGATCAGATCGGAATCGAAGAGGTCATTGCAGGTGTCTTGCCAGAAGAAAAAGCCCATGAAATTCATAAACTACAATCAGCTGGTAAAGTAGCCTTTGTTGGGGACGGTATCAATGATGCCCCTGCCCTCAGTGTAGCAGATGTGGGAATTGCTATGGGGGCTGGAACAGATATTGCCATCGAGTCAGCAGATTTAGTGTTGACAACCAATAACCTCCTAGGCGTGGTGCGTGCCTTTGACATGAGTAAGAAAACCTTTAATCGAATTCTGCTCAATCTTTTCTGGGCCTTTATCTACAATGTCGTCGGAATTCCGATTGCAGCAGGAGTCTTTTCTGGTGTTGGACTGGCGCTCACTCCAGAATTGGCAGGTCTAGCCATGGCCTTTAGTTCTGTATCTGTTCTGACTAGTTCACTCTTACTAAACTTTAGTAAAATAGACTAAAAGTAATGACTAGATTTCTTTGTTATAAAACAGGAATGGCAGCACTTTCAAAACTGTATTAGAATAGAAAGTAGAGAGTTTTGAGCAGATTTTTAGAAAAGTCAACATAAATATGATATAGTGGAATAGTAAAAATTTGGAGAACGTTTCCAATTCTATGTAATCGTATTCTCCAAGTCTAAAAAATTGAAGGAGAGTTATCACTATGACTCAAGGAAAAATTACTGCATCTGCAGCAATGCTTAACGTATTGAAAACATGGGGCGTAGATACAATCTACGGTATCCCATCAGGAACACTCAGCTCATTGATGGACGCTTTGGCTGAAGACAAAGATATCCGCTTCTTGCAAGTTCGCCATGAAGAGACAGGTTCTCTTGCAGCGGTTATGCAAGCTAAATTCGGTGGCTCAATCGGGGTTGCAGTTGGTTCAGGTGGTCCAGGTGCGACTCACTTGATTAACGGTGTTTACGATGCAGCTATGGATAACACTCCATTCCTAGCGATCCTTGGATCACGTCCAGTTAATGAATTGAACATGGATGCTTTCCAAGAATTGAACCAAAACCCAATGTACAACGGTATCGCTGTATACAACAAACGCGTAGCTTACGCTGAGCAATTACCAAAAGTAATCGACGAAGCTTGCCGTGCTGCAGTCTCTAAAAAAGGTCCAGCTGTTGTGGAAATCCCAGTAAACTTTGGTTTCCAAGAAATCGACGAAAACTCATACTATGGATCAGGTTCATACGAGCGTTCATTTATCGCTCCTGCTTTGAACGAAGTTGAAATCGACAAAGCTGTTGAAATCTTGAACAATGCTGAACGTCCAGTTATCTATGCTGGTTACGGTGGTGTTAAAGCTGGTGAAGTGATCACTGAATTGTCACGTAAAATCAAAGCACCAATTATCACAACTGGTAAAAACTTTGAAGCTTTCGAATGGAACTATGAAGGTTTGACAGGTTCTGCTTACCGTGTTGGTTGGAAGCCAGCCAACGAAGTGGTCTTTGAAGCAGACACAGTTCTTTTCCTTGGTTCAAACTTCCCATTTGCTGAAGTTTACGAAGCATTCAAGAACACTGAAAAATTCATTCAAGTTGATATTGACCCTTACAAACTTGGTAAACGTCACGCCCTTGACGCTTCAATCCTTGGTGATGCAGGTCAAGCAGCCAAAGCAATCCTTGACAAAGTGAATCCAGTTGAATCTACTCCATGGTGGCGTGCAAACGTGAAGAACAACCAAAACTGGCGTGATTACATGAACAAACTCGAAGGTAAAACTGAGGGTGAATTGCAATTGTATCAAGTTTACAATGCAATCAACAAACATGCTGATCAAGACGCTATCTACTCAATCGACGTAGGTGACACTACTCAAACATCTACTCGTCACCTTCACATGACACCTAAGAACATGTGGCGTACATCTCCACTCTTTGCGACAATGGGTATTGCCCTTCCTGGTGGTATCGCTGCTAAGAAAGACAATCCAGATCGCCAAGTATGGAACATCATGGGTGACGGTGCATTCAACATGTGCTACCCAGACGTTATCACAAACGTTCAATACGACCTTCCAGTTATCAACGTTGTCTTCTCAAATGGTAAATATGCCTTCATCAAGGACAAATACGAAGACACAAACAAACACTTGTTTGGTTGTGACTTCTCTAATGCTGACTATGCGAAAATCGCTGAAGCGCAAGGTGCTGTAGGATTTACAGTTGACCGTATCGAAGACATCGATGCAGTTGTTGCAGAAGCTGTTAAACTCAACAAAGAAGGTAAAACTATTGTAATCGATGCTCGCATCACTCCACACCGTCCACTTCCAGTAGAAGTACTTGAATTGGATCCAAAACTTCACTCAGAAGAAGCTATCAAAGCCTTCAAGGAAAAATACGAAGCAGAAGAACTCGTACCATTCCGTCTCTTCTTGGAAGAAGAAGGGTTACAATCACGCGCAATTAAATAATTCCTCTCGCCGAAAATCAAATATGAAACTTGTAGACTTTATTCTTTGATTTTCATAGAGCGGAACTTTAAAAGATCGGAGCAATCCGGTCTTTTTATGGAGGAGAGTAAATGAATTTAAATCAATTAGATATTATCGTTTCAAATGTTCCCCAAGTTTGTACTGACTTGGAGCATATATTGGATAAAAAGGCAGATTATGCTGATGATGGTTTTGCTCAGTTTACGATTGGCAGTCACTGTCTGATGTTGTCTCAAAATCATTTGGTTCCTTTGGAAAACTTTCAGTCAGGAATCATTCTTCATATCGAGGTTGAGGATCTAAATCAGAATTACCAACGTTTAAAAGAGATTGGTGTCGAGATTTTACACGGTATTTGTGAAACGGATTGGGGAACAGAGTCCTTATTAGTTAAAGGTCCTGCTGGTCTAGTGATTGATTTTTATCGTATGAAATAAGGTGCTTAGTCATTTGACGTTAACCTTAGCTATTTTTAAAACAGAAATTGAGAATACGAACTATTGAAAAGATCGGAGCAATCCGGTCTTTTTATTATAAAGAAATTGCATATAATACTCATATGCTTTCAAAAAGCATTCTAGTCCATCTCCGATTAACGATGGACTTTATCACCTCCTTCTCCAGTCCTTGTATAACATCTTGAAGTTGATTCATGATATCTTCCAATATGGGCATCAACAGCTCCATAACAATAGCGAAATTCTCGTATATAGTGACTATGGACATGTGGACCTACTCCTATTGGAGCCCAACAAGATCCCAGTTTACTGATTCTACCGAAACCAGCCTCATCTTGCTACATCAAGCGAACCTTACGAAAACGCCTACTGGTTTTAAAGCGCTTTCTTGTCTTCTTGAATTGAGATTTTATTTTTAGACGCGACAATGGTTTGAGAGTCTGCTTTCTTGGGATGTTCTGGACGTGGCCTAATATTTCGCCAACCATGGCACTTCAAGAGTTGATAAAAGGCATCACGTGTGTAGGAAGAACCTAACTCCTTTGTATAAGCCTGAAATAAGGCATCAATTGTAACAAATTCTCCTGCCTCTGCAGCCTTCAAATGACGGGCAAGAAAGGCTTTCTCTATATATGCATGGTTACGACCACCACGTGTTTCTTGAAGGAGAGAATCGAGTCCGAACTCCTCATATTTTTTTACAGTTGGCCAAATCGTTGTTTGATTACAGTCTAAAAGCTCTATAATCTCTTTATAAGATTTACCCATCAGACGAAATAGAACGATTTGAAGGCGTTTATGATATTTAGCTGTACTAGAGTCTTTTAAAAGTGTTTTGATTGTTTGGATTTCTTCTTTAGTTGATTTCATATTACTATTATATAATGCTTTTTGATTTTAGTTTAGTATTATCGTAGAAAATGGACTCGGTGCTATGGATAAACCGGATGAGAATGGTTATGTAGCAGATGACTATCGGATTACTTACTTAGAGGCCCACATCAAGGCCATGCGAGATGCCATTTACCAAGACGGGGTTGACTTGCTTGGTTATACGACTTGGAGATGTATCGATCCGGTTTCAGCTGGCACAGGGGAAATGAATAAGCGCTATGGCTTTATCTATGTAGATCGAGATAATGTAGGAAATGGGACTCTCAAACGTAGCAAGAAGAAGTCCTTCTATTGGTACAAGGATGTCATTGATAGCAATGGAGCAAGCATCGAGTAGAGCACATTTGTTTACTATTTTTATAAAATCTTCTCCCTGCTTTATAAGATGTAAAAAAGAGTTCAAATGGAACTCTTTTTTTGTTATAATGAAGGAAGAAAGATCAGACAGGAGAATAAAATGTCAGAACCATTATTTTTACAATCAGTTATGCAAGAAAAAATCTGGGGTGGAACCAAGCTACGTGATGAGTTTGGCTACGACATCCCAAGTGAAAAAATAGGGGAATACTGGGCTATCTCAGCTCACCCAAATGGAGTTTCTAAAGTTGCCAATGGTAGTTTTGAGGGAACAGATCTAGCTACTTTGTATGCAGAACACCGTGAATTGTTTGGCAATCGTCCTGAGCCTGTATTTCCGCTTTTGACTAAGATTCTGGATGCCAACGACTGGCTCAGTGTTCAAGTTCATCCAGATGATGCTTATGGACTCGAGCATGAAGGCGAGCTTGGAAAAACAGAGTGCTGGTACATCATCGCTGCGAATGAAGGTTCAGAGATTATCTACGGCCACAATGCCAAGTCAAAAGAAGAACTCCGCCAGCAAATCGAGGACAAGAATTGGGATGACTTGCTGACAAAAGTGCCTGTTAAGGCTGGAGATTTCTTCTATGTGCCAAGTGGCACCATGCATGCCATTGGGGCTGGCATCTTGATTCTTGAAACCCAGCAGTCTAGCGATACCACCTATCGCGTCTATGACTTTGACCGCAAGGACGATAAGGGCAACTTGCGTGAACTTCATCTTGAAAAATCCATTGATGTCTTAAACATTGGTGAGCCTGCAAATAGCCGTCCTGTAACTGTTAAAGCAGATGATTTGCGTTCCACTCTCCTTGTATCCAATGATTTCTTTGCAGTTTACAAGTGGGAAATTACTGGAAAAGTTGACTTCGAAAAGACAGCTGACTACAGCTTATTGAGTGTCTTAGCCGGTCAAGGTCAACTGACTGTTGACGGGAAAAATTATCCAATCCAAAAAGGCAGTCACTTTATCTTACCAAGTGATGTTGAAGCTTGGACTCTGGAAGGGCAAGGTTTGGAAGTGATTGTTAGCCATCCATAAAAAAGAAAGGGCCTGAGTTTACTACTCAAGTCCTTTTTGATTACATAAATTTGGCGATGAAGACCACGATGATGATGATTGGAATGACGAAACGAAGAAGGAAGAGCCAGACTTGGAACAGTCCCTGTTTCCATGCGGTTTCATCAAGATGGAGTTCCTCCATTGCAAGAGCCTTTTTAAAGATATAGCCTGTAAAAAGTGAAAGGCAGAGAGCTCCAAATGGCATGAGGAGATTGGAAACCAAGAAGTCCATAGCGTCAAAGAAGGTCTTCCCAAAGATGTGAGCATCCGCCATGACACCGTAAGATAGGGCTGAGGGAATGCCAAAGACAAAGGTCAAGATTCCCAAAATGGCACTCCACATGGCACGCTTGCTGTTGTCCTGGTTGGTGATATTGCCCACATTGATTTCCAGCATAACGACGGAAGAAGTGACTGTCGCAAAGAGGAAGAGCAAGAGGAAGAGGATGTAGAAAATGGTTCCAAAAGGCATCTTGTCAAAGAGTTGAGGCAAGACGATAAAGAGTAAGCTCGGTCCCCCTTCAGACTGGATATTGAAGGCTGACATAGCTGGGAAAATGGCGAGACCTGCCATGATGGATACCGAGATATTCATGGCTACGATGGAAATTCCTGATTGGACCAGATTGGTTTTCTTGTCTAAGTAAGAAGCATAGGTCAGCATGGCTGTAACCCCTAGTGAGAGGGCAAAGAAAGATTGTCCCAGAGCATAGAGGAGACCAGCACTGGTCAGTTTTGAAAAGTCTGGTTTGAGGAAGTAAAGAACCCCTTCCATGGCATTTGGCAAACTGAGAGAACGACCGATGATGACGACAAAGATGATAAAGAGCAGGGGCATCATGACTTTCGAAGCTCTTTCAATCCCTTTTTGAACCCCACGTGATACAATGAAGATATTCAATAGGATAAAGGTCGCTTGAGCTCCTAGAGCAATGGCTGGATTTGAAATGATTGAAGTAAATAACTGAGCATAATCACCCGTTCCACCAATTTGGAACAATTTTCCAAACTCAATGCCTAGATAGACTAAAATCCAGCCACCAATAACACTGTAGAAAGATAAGAGGATAAAGAGGGCAAAGGCACCAATCCAACCGATAAAGTTGTACTTACTATTCTTGCCTAGTTTTCCAAAGGTTTTGATTGCTGAGACACCAGCGCTTCGGCCGAGAGCAAATTCAGCTAGCAAAAGGGGGAAACCGATTAGAATAGTGGAAATGAGAAAGACCAGTAAAAAGCCTCCTCCACCGTTAGCAGCAGTCATATAGGGGAATTTCCAAACGGCACCAAGTCCGATGGCTGAACCAGCAGATGCTAGGATAAAGCCCGGTTTAGACCCCCATTGCGATTTTTCAGACATAGTTAAACTCCTAAAATTAGTGTTACAAAAGAAAAAGCTACTGCCCTTGGCAAATAGCCTCATCAGTACTCAAAATGAGCGTTTCTTTTGATTGATAGACTTGACTATCCTATCATGTTTTCTAAGGTCTGTCAAGAAAACCATTTTCATGTTATGATAAAGTAAAAAATTTCGCAAAAACGCTTGACTCTGACCTAAGGGGAGGGGTTATACTATCAGTGTAATACTCTTCGAAAATCTCTTCAAACCACGTCTGCGTCGCCTTACCGTACTCAAGTACAGCCTACGGCTAGCTTCCTAGTTTGCTCTTTGATTTTCATTGAGTATAAGGAGGAAATCATGTACCATATAAAAGAAGCTGCACAGCTTTCGGGTGTCTCTGTCAAGACCCTGCACCACTACGATAAGATAGGACTTTTGGTTCCTTTAAAGTCGGAAAACGGCTATCGAACCTACAGTCAGGAGGATTTGGAACGTCTCCAGGTCATTCTTTACTACAAATATCTAGGCTTTTCTTTAGAAAAAATAGCAGAGCTATTAAAGGAAGAAAGGACAGATTTATTGCCTCATTTGACCAGGCAGTTGGACTATTTGACTCGAGAAAGGGAACATCTGGATACCTTGATTTCAACCTTGCAAAAAACCATTCAAGAACAAAAAGGAGAAAGAGAAATGAGCATTCAAGAGAAATTTGCTGGATTTAACTACCAAGACCATCAAAAATACCACCAAGAGGCGGTAGAGAAATATGGACAAGAAGTCATGGACCAAGCGCTGGAGCGCCAGAAAGGTCACGAAGACGAGGCTACGGCTGCCTTCAACCAAGTTTTTCAAGCCTTAGCACAAAATCTTCAAGCTGGTCTGCCTGTAACAGCAACTGAAAACCAAGAGCAAACAGCCAAGCTCTTGCAAGCCATTCGTACTTATGGATTTGATTGTACTATTGAAGTATTCGGTCATATCGGTAAAGGCTACGTCTATAACCCAGAGTTTAAGGAAAATATTGACAAATTTGGTACTGGAACAGCCCAGTACACATCAGATGTCATTGCCCACTATGTCCAAACTCAAGCAAAATAAAATCGGAGGAGTAATCTTCCGATTTTTTCTATTAAAAGTTCTTTAATCATAATGCAGACTTCCCGCCACCCAGCCGGTGCAGAGGGCAGAAGTGATGTTAAAGCCCCCCGTATGGGCGTTGATGTCCAGTACCTCGCCAGCAAAGTGGAGTCCAGGAACCAGCTTACTTTCCAGAGTTTTGGGATTGATTTCCTTGAGACTGACGCCACCCTTGACAAAGCTAGACATACGTAGGGCAGCAGGACCTGACAAACCAAAGTGGGTAAAAAGCAAATCGTGAGTGATGACACGCTTGCCATAACTTAGAGTCACATCATCCAGCGAAATTCCCTGCAAGGCCTTATGTGGAAAATCTGTTAATAAAGGACTTTCAGCAGCTTCAAGCTCGGTAATGGTATGCTTAAAATGGCGGGCAATCTCGTGACCAAAACCAGTCGAACCAGTAGAAGGATAGGATTTTCCACCAGTTGTGACAATGAGTTTCTCACAAGTGAAGGTTTGGTCTGCGGACTTAAGGACAAACTGTTCGCCGATTTTTTTAACCGAAACAATTTCGGTTTGAGTAGCAACTTGACCACCTAGTTCAGTGATTTTCTTTTCCAAAGCTTCGATAATAGTCCGAGACTTGTCACTGGCTGGAAAGACGCGTCCGTGGTCTTCGAGCTTAAGTTTAACACCATTTTCTGTAAAAAAGTTGATGATGTCATGATTATCGAACTGGGAGAAAACACTGTAAAGAAAGCGTCCGTTTCCAGGAATTCCAGCTAGTAGGTCGTCCAAGCTACCATTGTTGGTCACATTGCAACGTCCCCCACCAGTCCCAGCTAACTTTTTTCCAAGTTTCCGATTTTTTTCGATGAGGAGGGTTTTCTGTCCATAAAAGCTACTGGAAATCGTAGCCATCATACCAGCAGGTCCTCCACCGATGACAATAGTATCAAAATGTTTCATAGCTCTATTGTACCACAAAAAAAACAAGAGATGATGGTTACCTCTTGTCAAGAATGCAATTAATCAATTTCATAGCCCATCAGCAGACCGCCATCTTCTGCATAGAAACTGCAGAGACCAGATGTTGGGAGAATTTTAATATCCGCCTGTGGGAAGGTTTCACGGATTCGGTCTGAAAGCTGTTGGCAACATTTCTCGTTATTGCGTTGGGCCATGACAATACGGCCACCAGCATATCCTGCTTTCACTAACTCTTCATAGGCTGCTTGAACTGACTTCTTTGCTCCTCTTGCTTTTTGTAGCAATTCGAGAGTTCCAGTTTCACTAGCTTCTCCGACCATACGAATGTTGAGAAGGCCAACGACCGTACCGATAAGCTTGCTCAAACGGCCGTTCTTCACCAAGTTATCGACTTTGGCTAGGACAAAGAGCAACTTAGTTTTTTCTTGATAGGCGGTGATAGCTTCAACCACTTCTTCAAAAGACAAGCCCTGGGCAATCAAGTCATTCAATTTTTCTACGAGTAGGTCAACTTCACCACCAGCAGACAAACTATCAATTACATGAATCTTAGTGTCAGGATGTTCTTCCAGATAAATATTCTTGGCCAGTTGAGCACTATTGTGACTACCAGAAAGAGTACCAGTGATGGTTACTAGGAAAATGTTTTTGGCACCTTCAAATGCTCGCAAATAATCATCTGGGCTTGGACAAGCTGATTTTGAAGCTTCTGCGGTTGCATACATGGTTTCCATTATATGGTCAATATCAAGACTGGCATCATCAACAAAGACCTGATCAGCTACTTGAATGGTTAAGGGGACACTTACAAAGGTTGTGTTAATAGCTGGTGTTGGCAGTTGACGATAATCACAACCAGAGTCAGCAATAATCTTCCAAGTCATAGAAATTCTCCATCTTTGTCAGTTATACATTGACAAAGGTTCTGTCTTTTTTTACAATTATATCATGAAAACCCTTGAAACAAAAGCATCATCCGTCTGTTGTGACAAGTAGAAAGAAAATGTTATGTCTGAACGTAGAATCTCTGAAAAGTCTCTTGAAAATCTCAGAAAATCAAACCAAGAATCCAATTTATTAACCAGAGAAGCCATTGAAACAGCCCTCTTGCAACTCTTGGAAAAAAAGGAACTGACCAAGATTAGTATTTCTGAATTGGTCAAACGTGCAGGTGTTTCGCGTGCGGCCTTTTATCGCAATTATGACTCCAAAGAGGAAATTTTAGAGAGCGTCTTTAAACGAACTGTCCACAATATTATGGAACAGCTGCATCATTACGATTTAAAGACAGACCTTTATTTGGTTTGGGTTCACCTTTTCCGGGAGGCCAGAAAGGAAGTTAGAGTGATTCAATTGGCCTTGGATTACCATCTGGAAAAAATCTTTGTCCAAGCCATGCAGGAATTTCTAGAAAAATACCATGGGAAATCAAAAGGTGTCAGCTCTTATCTTCATTCCTTCTGGAGTTCAGCCATCGTCTCAGTCCTTTTAAAATGGATCAAGGATGGCATGAAGGTACCTGCTGAAAAGATAGCGGATTTACGGTTACCATTTTTTAAAAAATAGAGAAAAAGGAGAAGAGATATGACTGAAAAAAGACTAGCATGGGATGAGTATTTTGCAGCCCAAGCATTACTAATTGCCAATCGTTCCACTTGTAAACGTGCCAAAGTGGGCGCAATTCTGGTTAAGGATAATAAGGTTATTTCCACTGGTTATAATGGTTCGGTGTCAGGTACCGAGCATTGTATTGATCACGAATGTCTGGTCATTGAAGGACACTGTGTTCGCACCCTTCATGCTGAGGTTAATGCCATTCTTCAAGGGGCTGAGCGTGGTGTTCCTAAAGGTTTTACAGCCTATGTAACCCATTTTCCTTGTCTCAACTGTACCAAACAATTATTGCAGGTTGGTTGCAAGCGCGTGGTTTATATCAACCAGTACCGAATGGATGACTACGCCCAATACCTTTATCAAGAAAAAGGGACAGAATTGACCCATTTACCACTTGAGACAGTACAGGAAGCTCTTAAAGAGGCTGATCTAATGTAAAAATTATCAAAAATAAATGGTTTAGAAAGATTTTTAAACCGTTTTTTGGTATAATAAGAAGAATAAATTGAAAGAAGGAATTCCAAAAATGGGAAAAATTGAAGTTATTAATCACCCGCTGATTCAACACAAATTGTCAATTTTGCGTCGTACAGATACTTCTACAAAAGCTTTTCGTGAGCTAGTAGATGAGATTGCAATGTTGATGGGGTATGAAGTACTTCGTGATCTTCCACTAGAAGATGTGGAAATCGAAACACCAATTACAAAAACAGTTCAAAAACAATTAGCAGGTAAGAAATTGGCTATCGTTCCAATCTTGCGTGCAGGTATCGGGATGGTTGATGGTCTCTTGAGCTTGGTTCCAGCTGCTAAAGTTGGCCACATCGGTATGTACCGTGATGAAGAAACACTTCAACCAGTTGAGTATTTGGTGAAATTGCCTGAGGACATTAACCAACGTCAAATTTTTGTAGTAGATCCAATGTTGGCAACAGGTGGCTCAGCAATCTTGGCCGTTGACTCACTTAAAAAACGTGGCGCATCAAATATTAAATTTGTCTGCCTTGTATCAGCACCAGAAGGTGTAAAAGCCCTTCAAGAAGCTCATCCAGATGTAGAAATCTTTACAGCAGCCTTGGATGAACGCTTGAACGAACACGGTTATATCGTTCCAGGTCTTGGAGATGCTGGAGACCGCTTGTTCGGTACAAAATAAGATCGAAAAGAAGAATGACTTGGAAAAGTATTTCTAGTCACGAAAGGAGGTTGGGTTTTTGTTTCTGTCTAATGAAAGCAGAGCAAAAATTTGACCTTTTTTGACCAAGATATTATAATAGTCTTATCTTCAGTCATTTGACCAACAAAATTAAAACTCAAAAGGAGAAATGAATGATTCCTGTAGTTATTGAACAAACAAGCCGTGGAGAACGTTCCTACGATATTTACTCACGTCTTCTTAAAGACCGCATCATTATGCTGACAGGTCCAGTTGAAGACAATATGGCTAACTCTGTTATTGCCCAATTGCTTTTCTTGGATGCCCAAGATAGTACAAAAGATATTTACCTTTATGTCAATACACCTGGTGGTTCCGTTTCAGCTGGTTTGGCAATCGTTGATACCATGAACTTTATCAAGGCAGATGTCCAAACCATCGTTATGGGTATGGCAGCATCTATGGGGACGGTCATCGCATCAAGTGGAGCAAAAGGCAAACGTTTCATGCTTCCAAATGCAGAGTATATGATTCACCAACCAATGGGTGGTACAGGTGGTGGTACCCAACAAACTGATATGGCTATCGCTGCAGAACATTTGCTTAAAACTCGTAAAACCTTGGAAAAAATCTTGGCTGAAAATTCAGGTCAGTCAATCGAAAAAGTCCATGCAGATGCAGAACGCGATAACTGGATGAGCGCCCAAGAAACACTTGAATATGGCTTCATTGATGAAATCATGGCCAACAATTCATTGAACTAATAATCAAAGGAGGCAAACTCGACTGGGTTTGCTTTTTTTGGTATAATAGGGAGAGATTTCTTAGAAAGAGGATTTATCATGTTTGAAAAAGTCAATCGATCTGGCTTGATTATCTATCTTTACTATAATCGTGATGCCAAAAAACTGCAGGATTATGGAGATATTACCTATCATTCCAAGAAACATCGTTACTTACAACTCTATGTTCCAACTCAAGAAGTGGAGCAATTGGTCGGGCGCTTGAGCAAGGAAAAGTTTATCAAAAAAGTCAGAGTTTGTCATATCCAAGAACTGGAAACACCCTTTGTGGGCAACCTTTACCGATAGGAAAACGTTATCAGATAAAAATTTAAAGAAAAGTGTTGACAATTTTCTGATAATTCGATATATTCTTAACAGACTATTTAAGAAATAAGGAGACAAAAAAGATGAAGAAAAAATTTGCCCTATCGTTTGTGGCGCTTGCAAGTGTAGCACTTCTTGCAGCCTGTGGAGAAGTGAAGTCTGGAGCAGTCAACACTGCTGGTAACTCAGTAGAGGAAAAGACAATTAAAATCGGGTTTAACTTTGAAGAATCAGGTTCTTTAGCTGCATACGGAACAGCTGAACAAAAAGGTGCCCAATTGGCTGTTGATGAAATCAATGCCGCAGGTGGTATCGATGGAAAACAAATCGAAGTAGTTGATAAAGATAATAAGTCTGAAACAGCTGAGGCTGCTTCAGTTACAACTAACCTTGTAACCCAATCTAAAGTATCAGCAGTCGTAGGACCTGCGACATCTGGTGCGACTGCAGCTGCGGTAGCGAACGCTACAAAAGCAGGTGTTCCATTGATCTCACCAAGTGCGACTCAAGATGGATTGACTAAAGGTCAAGATTACCTCTTTATTGGAACTTTCCAAGATAGCTTCCAAGGAAAAATTATCTCAAACTATGTTTCTGAAAAATTAAATGCTAAGAAAGTTGTTCTTTACACTGACAATGCCAGTGACTATGCTAAAGGGATTGCCAAATCTTTCCGCGAGTCATACAAGGGTGAAATCGTTGCAGATGAAACTTTCGTAGCAGGTGACACAGACTTCCAAGCAGCCCTTACAAAAATGAAAGGGAAAGACTTTGATGCTATCGTTGTTCCTGGTTACTATAATGAGGCTGGTAAGATTGTAAACCAAGCGCGTGGCATGGGAATTGACAAACCAATCGTTGGTGGTGATGGATTTAACGGTGAGGAGTTTGTACAACAAGCAACTGCTGAAAAAGCATCAAACATCTACTTTATCTCAGGCTTCTCAACTACTGTAGAAGTTTCAGCTAAAGCTAAAGCCTTCCTTGACGCTTACCGTGCTAAGTACAATGAAGAGCCTTCAACATTTGCAGCCTTGGCTTATGACTCAGTTCACCTTGTAGCAAACGCAGCAAAAGGTGCTAAAAACTCAGGTGAAATCAAGGATAATCTTGCTAAAACAAAAGACTTTGAAGGTGTAACTGGTCAAACAAGCTTCGATGCAGACCACAACACAGTCAAAACTGCTTACATGATGACCATGAACAATGGTAAGGTTGAAGCAGCAGAAGTTGTAAAACCATAATAGAAAAATGTTGAAATAGGGAATGAGCCTCGGACTCACTCCCTGTTTCGATGTTTAAGAACCTATCAAAAAGTGAGGGAAAACCCTCGGAATTATAAATAGAAAGAGTGAATCTTATGCTCCAACAACTAGTAAATGGTTTGATTCTAGGTAGTGTTTATGCGCTGTTAGCACTAGGATATACCATGGTTTACGGAATTATCAAGCTCATCAACTTCGCCCATGGTGATATTTATATGATGGGAGCCTTTATCGGTTATTTCTTGATCAATTCTTTCCAAATGAATTTCTTTGTAGCTCTTATTGTAGCCATGCTAGCGACAGCTATTCTTGGTGTCGTGATTGAGTTCCTTGCTTACCGACCTTTGCGTCACTCTACTCGTATTGCTGTTTTGATTACAGCTATTGGGGTTTCTTTCCTATTGGAGTATGGCATGGTCTATCTGGTTGGTGCCAATACTCGTGCCTTTCCTCAAGCGATTCAAACAGTTCGCTATGATTTGGGACCAGTTAGCCTAACAAACGTGCAGTTAATGATCTTGGCCATTTCCTTGATTTTGATGATTTTGTTACAGGTCATTGTCCAAAAGACTAAGATGGGGAAAGCCATGCGTGCTGTATCTGTAGATAGCGATGCGGCACAATTGATGGGGATCAATGTAAACCGTACGATCAGCTTTACCTTCGCTTTGGGTTCAGCTCTTGCGGGTGCGGCTGGTGTTCTGATTGCCCTCTATTATAACTCTCTTGAGCCTTTGATGGGGGTTACTCCAGGTCTTAAGTCTTTCGTTGCCGCGGTACTTGGTGGTATCGGAATCATTCCTGGTGCGGCTCTTGGTGGCTTTGTGATTGGTCTATTAGAAACTTTTGCGACAGCCTTTGGGATGTCAGACTTCCGTGATGCCATTGTTTATGGAATCTTGTTGTTGATCTTGATTGTCCGCCCAGCTGGTATCCTTGGTAAAAATGTGAAAGAGAAGGTGTAAGCGATGAAGGAAAATTTAAAAGTTAATATTCTATGGTTACTCCTTTTATTAGCTGGCTATGGCTTGATTAGTGTATTGGTTTCAGTCGGAGTACTCAATCTATTCTATGTACAGATTTTACAACAAATTGGAATTAATATTATTTTGGCTGTTGGTCTCAACTTAATCGTTGGTTTTTCAGGACAATTTTCACTTGGTCATGCTGGTTTCATGGCGATTGGTGCCTATGCAGCAGCTATTATTGGTTCTAAATCACCAACCTACGGTGCCTTCTTTGGAGCCATGCTGATAGGGGCTTTACTTTCAGGAGCAGTTGCCTTGCTTGTCGGAATTCCAACCTTGCGTTTGAAGGGGGACTATCTTGCAGTAGCAACTCTAGGTGTTTCTGAAATTATCCGTATCTTTATCATCAATGGCGGAAGCCTTACAAATGGTGCGGCAGGTATCTTGGGAATTCCAAACTTTACAACTTGGCAAATGGTTTACTTCTTTGTTGTGATTACAACCATTGCAACCTTGAACTTCTTGCGTAGTCCAATTGGTCGTTCAACCCTCTCTGTTCGTGAGGATGAAATCGCTGCTGAGTCAGTTGGGGTTAATACGACTAAAATTAAAATCATCGCTTTTGTCTTTGGTGCCATTACTGCGAGTATTGCAGGGTCACTTCAGGCAGGATTTATCGGTTCAGTTGTACCGAAAGATTACACTTTCATCAACTCAATCAACGTTTTGATTATTGTTGTCTTTGGTGGACTTGGTTCCATTACAGGTGCCATTGTATCGGCTATTGTTCTGGGAATTTTGAATATGCTTCTCCAAGACGTAGCTAGTGTGCGTATGATTATTTACGCTTTGGCCTTGGTCTTGGTAATGATTTTCAGACCAGGTGGACTCCTTGGAACATGGGAATTGAGCCTATCACGTTTCTTTAAAAAATCTAAGAAGGAGGAATAAAACTAATGGCATTACTTGAAGTAAAACAGTTAACCAAACATTTTGGCGGTCTAACAGCTGTTGGAGATGTGACTCTTGAATTGAACGAAGGGGAACTGGTTGGACTAATCGGTCCAAACGGAGCTGGGAAAACCACTCTTTTCAACCTCTTGACGGGTGTTTATGAACCAAGCGAGGGAACAGTAACCCTAGATGGTCACCTTTTGAATGGAAAGGCACCTTATAAGATTGCTTCTTTAGGACTTGGACGTACTTTCCAAAATATCCGTCTCTTTAAAGATTTAACCGTTTTGGACAATGTTTTGATTGCCTTTGCCAACCATCACAAACAACATGTTTTTGCTAGTTTCTTACGCTTACCAGCTTTTTACAAGAGTGAAAAAGAATTAAAATCTAAAGCTTTAGAATTGCTGAAAATCTTTGATTTAGATGGTGATGCAGAGACTCTTGCTAAAAACCTCGCCTACGGACAACAACGTCGTTTGGAAATTGTTCGTGCCCTCGCTACGGAACCTAAAATTCTCTTTTTAGATGAACCAGCCGCAGGTATGAACCCGCAGGAAACAGCGGAATTGACTGAGTTAATTCGTCGCATCAAAGATGAATTTAAGATTACAATCATGCTGATTGAACACGATATGAATCTGGTCATGGAAGTTACAGAACGTA
The DNA here is from genome assembly GCF_013277175.1 of Streptococcus sp. 3167. Classification (NCBI taxonomy): domain Bacteria; kingdom Bacillati; phylum Bacillota; class Bacilli; order Lactobacillales; family Streptococcaceae; genus Streptococcus; species Streptococcus sp. 3167. The sequence goes on from NZ_VMML01000036.1 coordinate 30,594, forward strand.
TCTACGTACTTGAATATGGTCGTTTAATTGCTCAAGGAACTCCAGACGAAATTAAGACCAATAAACGCGTTATCGAAGCTTATCTAGGAGGTGAAGCCTAATGTCTATGTTAAAAGTTGATAATCTTTCTGTGCATTACGGTATGATCCAAGCAGTCCGTGATGTAAGCTTTGAAGTGAATGAAGGAGAAGTTGTTTCCCTTATCGGTGCCAATGGTGCTGGTAAAACAACCATTCTCCGTACCTTGTCAGGTTTGGTTAGACCAAGCTCTGGAAAGATTGAATTTTTAGGTCAAGAAATCCAAAAAATGCCGGCTCAGAAAATCGTGGCAGGTGGTCTTTCACAAGTTCCAGAAGGACGCCACGTCTTTCCTGGCTTGACTGTTATGGAAAATCTTGAAATGGGAGCTTTTTTGAAGAAAAATCGTGAAGAAAATCAAGCTAACTTGAAGAAGGTCTTTTCACGCTTCCCACGTCTTGAAGAACGGAAGAACCAAGATGCAGCTACTCTTTCAGGGGGGGAACAACAAATGCTTGCCATGGGACGCGCTCTTATGTCAACACCAAAACTTCTTCTTTTAGATGAACCATCAATGGGACTTGCCCCAATCTTTATCCAAGAGATTTTTGATATCATTCAAGATATCCAGCAACAAGGAACAACCGTCCTCTTGATTGAACAAAATGCCAATAAAGCACTTGCAATCTCTGACCGAGGCTATGTATTGGAAACAGGAAAAATCGTCCTATCAGGAACAGGAAAAGAACTCGCTTCATCAGAAGAAGTCAGAAAAGCATATCTAGGTGGCTAAACTAGTCTGGGAGACTAGTTTAGGTTGCAGATGGAGATTACGAAGTAATCATCATCTACATTAAAAGGTTAATTTCTAATAATTGAAAAAATCGAATGAAACGTATCTTACCTTCATTCACAGAGCTCGATTTCAGAGCTCTTTTTGCTAGGTTATTCATACTTTTCTGAATTTTGAAAAAGAAATGTAAGCGTTTGATAGATTTGCAAAAAGATTGTATAATAGGGATAAGAATAGAAAAGGAGAAGTCTCATGGCAGTTAAAGATTTTATGACCCGCAAGGTAGTTTATATTAGTCCAGATACAACAGTATCTCATGCAGCAGATTTGATGAGAGAGCAAGGGTTGCACCGCTTGCCTGTTATCGAAAATGATCAATTGGTTGGTTTGGTAACTGAGGGAACCATTGCCCAAGCTAGCCCATCAAAAGCAACCAGTCTTTCTATCTATGAGATGAATTATCTTCTAAATAAGACAAAAGTAAAAGATGTCATGATTCGCGATGTTGTCACTGTTTCAGGCTATGCGAGTCTAGAAGATGCAACTTATCTGATGTTGAAAAACAAGATTGGTATTCTTCCTGTAGTAGATAACCATCAAGTCTATGGGGTTATTACGGACCGTGACGTTTTCCAAGCCTTTCTTGAAATTGCTGGTTATGGAGAAGAAGGAATTCGTGTGCGCTTTGTTACAGAAGATGAAGTTGGCGTTCTCGGAAAGATTGTTTCTCTAATCGTTGAAGAAAATTTGAATATCTCCCATACAGTCAATATTCCGCGTAAGGATGGTAAGGTCATTATCGAAGTGCAAATCGATGGATCAATTGATTTACCAGCCTTGAAAGAAAAATTTGAAGCAAATGGTATTCAAGTGGAAGAAATCACTCGCACTTCAGCAAAAGTCTTGTAAGAAGGGAAGCCGAAAGGCTTCTTTTTTCATAAAAAAGGGATTATAGCAAAAGATGGAAAGAAATGATAAAATATGCTATAATGAAATGATGTAAAAAAGGAGTATTTATGGACATTTCAGTAATCCGTCAAAAAATTGACGCAAATCGTGAAAAATTAGCTTCTTTCAGGGGGTCTCTTTGACCTCGAAGGGCTAGAGGAAGAGATTGCCATCTTGGAAAACAAGATGACAGAACCTGATTTTTGGAATGATAATATTGCGGCCCAAAAAACGTCGCAAGAATTAAATGAATTAAAAAACACCTATAACACCTTCCACAAAATGGAAGAGTTGCAGGATGAAGTCGAAATTTTATTGGACTTTTTAGCTGAAGACGAGTCAGTTCAAGAAGAACTGGTAGAGCAGTTAGCCGAACTTGATAAGATGATGACCAGCTATGAGATGACTCTACTCTTGTCAGAACCTTATGACCACAACAATGCCATCTTGGAAATCCATCCAGGTTCTGGTGGTACTGAGGCTCAGGACTGGGGTGATATGTTGCTTCGTATGTATACTCGTTATGGTAATGCTAAAGGCTTTAAAGTGGAAGTATTGGATTACCAAGCAGGGGATGAAGCTGGTATCAAGTCAGTAACCTTATCATTTGAAGGGCCTAATGCCTATGGTCTTCTCAAGTCAGAAATGGGGGTACACCGTTTGGTGCGAATTTCACCATTTGACTCTGCCAAACGTCGCCATACATCTTTCACATCCGTAGAAGTGATGCCTGAGTTGGACGATACCATTGAAGTGGAAATCCGGGAAGATGACATCAAGATGGATACCTTCCGTTCAGGTGGTGCCGGTGGACAAAATGTCAATAAGGTTTCAACAGGTGTACGTTTAACCCACATTCCAACTGGAATTGTTGTCCAATCAACAGTGGATCGTACCCAGTATGGAAATAGAGATCGTGCCATGAAGATGTTGCAGGCTAAGCTCTATCAAATGGAGCAAGAAAAGAAAGCTGCGGAGGTAGATTCCCTCAAGGGTGAGAAAAAAGAAATCACATGGGGAAGCCAAATCCGTTCTTATGTCTTCACTCCTTATACTATGGTAAAAGATCACCGAACTAGCTTTGAGGTTGCTCAGGTAGATAAGGTTATGGACGGAGACCTAGATGGTTTTATCGATGCCTATCTCAAGTGGCGAATCAGCTAAGATAGAAAGGAACTCACATGTCAATCATTGAAATGAGAGATGTCGTTAAAAAATACGACAACGGAACGACTGCCCTACGCGGTGTTTCGGTCAGCGTTCAACCGGGGGAATTTGCTTACATCGTAGGACCTTCAGGAGCAGGGAAGTCAACCTTTATTCGTTCTCTGTATCGTGAAGTAAAAATCGATAAAGGAAGCCTATCAGTTGCTGGTTTTAATCTGGTTAAGATCAAAAAGAAAGATGTCCCGCTTCTACGTCGTAGTGTTGGGGTTGTCTTCCAGGATTATAAATTGTTACCAAAGAAAACTGTCTATGAAAATATTGCTTACGCTATGGAAGTAATCGGGGAAAATCGCCGTAATATCAAAAAACGTGTGATGGAAGTTTTAGACTTGGTTGGGTTGAAGCACAAGGTTCGTTCTTTCCCAAATGAGCTCTCAGGTGGAGAGCAACAGCGGATTGCGATTGCACGTGCTATTGTAAACAATCCAAAAGTATTGATAGCCGATGAACCAACAGGAAACCTGGACCCTGATAATTCATGGGAAATTATGAATCTCTTGGAACGGATTAACCTACAAGGGACAACTATTTTGATGGCGACTCATAATAGCCAGATTGTAAATACCTTGCGCCACCGTGTCATTGCCATTGAAAATGGCCGTGTTGTTCGTGACGAATCAAAAGGAGAGTATGGATACGATGATTAGTAGATTTTTTCGCCATTTATTTGAAGCCTTAAAAAGTTTGAAACGAAATGGTTGGATGACAGTAGCTGCTGTCAGTTCAGTCATGATTACTTTGACCTTGGTGGCAATATTTGCATCTGTTATTTTTAATACAGCGAAACTAGCTACAGATATTGAAAATAATGTCCGTGTAGTAGTTTATATCCGAAAGGATGTGGAAGATAACAGTCAGACAATTGAAAAAGAAGGTCAAACTGTTACAAATAATGACTACCACAAGGTATATGATTCTTTGAAGAACATGTCTACGGTTAAGAGTGTTACCTTTTCAAGTAAAGAAGAACAATATGAAAAGTTAACCGAGACAATGGGAGATAACTGGAAAATCTTTGAAGGAGATGCCAATCCTCTCTATGATGCCTATATTGTAGAGGCAAATACTCCAAATGATGTAAAAACTATAGCCGAAGATGCTAAAAAAATTGAAGGTGTCTCTGAGGTTCAAGATGGCGGTGCCAATACAGAAAGACTCTTCAAGTTAGCTTCATTTATCCGTGTTTGGGGACTAGGGATTGCTGCCTTGTTAATTTTTGTCGCAGTTTTCTTGATTTCAAATACCATTCGTATTACTATTATTTCCCGCAGTCGCGAAATTCAAATCATGCGCTTGGTCGGAGCTAAAAACAGTTATATTCGTGGACCGTTCTTGTTAGAAGGAGCCTTTATCGGTTTATTGGGAGCTATCGCACCATCTGTTTTGGTCTTTATTGTTTATCAAATGGTTTACCAATCTGTTAACAAATCGTTGGTAGGACAAAATCTATCTATGATTAGTCCAGATTTATTTAGTCCGTTGATGATTGCCCTACTATTTGTGATTGGAATTTTTATTGGTTCACTGGGATCAGGAATATCCATGCGTCGATTCTTGAAAATTTAGGTAAAATAATTACTTTTATGAGGAGGTTGTAAAATCTCCTTTTTTGCTACAAAAATTTTAGAAAAGGGACTTCTAATACTCAATGAAAATCAAAGAGCAAACTAGGTAGCTCGCCACAGGATGCTCAAAATACTGATTTGAGGTTGTAGAAAGTCAGTCACATATATACGGTAAGACGACGCTGACGTGGTTTGAAGAGATTTTCGAAGAGTATAAAGAAGTTGCTCAGAGAAGATTCTTGATGGCTAATTTGAACTTGAAATTTAGCACCTAGAAAATTTTTGAAAAAAGAGGATTTTTTTGAATAAAAGCCTTTACAAAAAAAATTAAAGTGGTATAATTAAATCATAAAAGGTGCAAACGTTTTCGTAAAACGTTTGCCTAAATAAAAATAAAGGAGATTTGAATGATGAAAGATACATTCAAAAATGTCTTGTCTTTCGAATTTTGGCAAAAATTCGGTAAGGCTTTGATGGTGGTTATCGCGGTTATGCCGGCTGCTGGTTTGATGATTTCAATCGGTAAGTCTATCGTGATGATTAACCCTAACTTTGCTCCACTCGTTATTACTGGTGGTGTCCTAGAGCAAATCGGTTGGGGGGTTATCGTTAACCTTCATATCTTGTTTGCCCTCGCTATTGGAGGAAGCTGGGCTAAGGAACGTGCTGGTGGTGCGTTTGCGGCAGGTCTTGCCTTTATCCTAATCAACCGTATCACTGGTACAATCTTTGGTGTATCAGGAGACATGTTGAAGAATCCAGAAGCTATGGTAACAACTCTCTTTGGTGGATCAATCAAAGTTGCTGATTACTTCATTAGTGTTATGGAAGCTCCAGCACTTAACATGGGTGTATTCGTAGGGATTATTTCTGGTTTTATTGGAGCAACTGCTTACAATAAATACTATAACTTCCGTAAGCTTCCTGATGCACTTTCATTCTTTAACGGAAAACGTTTTGTACCATTTGTAGTTATTCTTCGTTCAGTAATTGCTGCAATTCTACTTTCAGCTTTCTGGCCACTTGTGCAAACTGGTATCAATAGCTTTGGTATTTGGATTGCCAACTCACAAGAAACTGCACCAATCCTTGCACCATTCTTGTATGGTACTTTGGAACGTTTGCTCTTGCCATTTGGTCTTCACCATATGTTGACTATCCCAATGAACTACACAGCTCTTGGTGGTACTTATGACATTTTAACTGGTGCAGCTAAAGGTACTCAAGTATTCGGTCAAGACCCACTATGGCTTGCATGGGTAACAGACCTTGTAAACCTCAAAGGTACAGATGCAAGTCACTACCAACAATTGTTAGATACTGTTCACCCAGCTCGTTTTAAAGTTGGACAAATGATCGGTTCATTCGGTATCTTGATGGGTGTGATCGTGGCTATCTACCGTAATGTCGATGCTGACAAGAAACACAAATATAAAGGTATGATGATTGCGACAGCTCTTGCAACATTCTTGACAGGGGTTACTGAACCAATCGAATACATGTTCATGTTCGTTGCAACACCTATGTATCTTGTTTACTCACTTGTTCAAGGTGCTGCCTTCGCTATGGCTGACGTTGTAAACCTACGTATGCACTCATTCGGTTCAATCGAGTTCTTGACTCGTACACCTATTGCAATCAGTGCTGGTATCGGTATGGATATCATTAACTTCGTTTGGGTAACTGTTCTCTTTGCCGTAATCATGTATTTTATCGCAAACTTCATGATTCAAAAATTCAACTACGCAACTTCAGGGCGTAACGGAAACTACGAAACTGCTGAAGGTTCAGAAGAATCTAGTAGCGAAGTGAAAGTTGCAGCAGGCTCTCAAGCTGTAAACATCATCAACCTTCTTGGTGGACGTGCAAATATCGTTGATGTTGACGCATGTATGACTCGTCTTCGTGTAACTGTTAAAGATGCAGATAAAGTAGGAAATGCAGAGCAATGGAAAGCAGAAGGAGCTATGGGTCTTGTCATGAAAGGACAAGGGGTTCAAGCTATCTACGGACCAAAAGCTGACGTATTGAAATCTGATATCCAAGATATCCTTGATTCAGGTGAAATCATTCCTGAAACTCTTCCAAGCCAAATGACTGAAGCACAACAAAACACTGTTCACTTCAAAGGTCTTACTGAGGAAGTTTACTCAGTAGCAGACGGTCAAGTTGTTGCTTTGGAACAAGTAAAAGATCCAGTATTTGCTCAAAAAATGATGGGTGATGGATTTGCAGTAGAACCTGCAAATGGAAACATTGTATCTCCAGTTTCAGGTACTGTATCAAGCATCTTCCCAACAAAACATGCTCTTGGTATTGTGACTGAATCAGGTCTTGAAGTATTGGTTCACATTGGTTTGGACACAGTAAGTCTTGAAGGTAAACCATTTACAGTTCATGTTGCTGAAGGACAAAAAGTTGCAGCAGGATATCTCCTTGTCACAGCTGACTTGGATGCTATCCGTGCAGCAGGACGTGAAACTTCAACAGTAGTTGTCTTCACAAATGGTGATGCAATTAAATCAGTTAAATTAGAAAAAACAGGTTCTCTTGCAGCTAAAACAGCAGTTGCTAAAGTAGAATTGTAATATACTTGAGGTTGGAAGCTGTATTCCAACCTCTTATTTTGGGAGAAAAGAATGAAATTTTTAACACTCAATACTCATAGTTGGATGGAAAAAGAAGCTGAGGAAAAATTCCAGATTTTGCTTGAGGATATTCTTGAAAAAGACTATGATTTGATTTGTTTCCAAGAAATCAATCAGGAGATCACTTCGCCAGAGGTGGAGGTTAATGACCTTTATCAAGCTTTGCCAGCAGCTGAGCCTATTCACCAAGATCACTATGTTAGACTCTTGGTTGAAAAGTTGTCTGAGCAAGGGAAAAATTACTACTGGACTTGGGCCTATAACCATATCGGTTATGATCGCTACCATGAAGGTGTAGCTATCTTGTCTAAAAAACCTATTGAAGCCAGAGAAATTTTGGTTTCAGATGTGGATGATCCAACAGACTATCATACTCGTCGTGTTGCCTTGGCTGAAACTGTAGTTGATGGTAAGGAGCTTGCAGTTGCAAGTGTCCACCTTTCTTGGTGGGATAAAGGTTTCCAAGAAGAATGGGCACGATTTGAGAATGTCTTGAAAGAATTGAACAAGCCACTTTTACTAGCTGGAGATTTCAACAACCCAGCTGGACAGGAAGGCTACCAAGCTATTTTGGCTAGTCCATTAGGCTTACAAGACGCTTTTGAAGTTGCTCAAGAGAAAAGCGGTAGCTATACCGTTCCACCAGAAATTGATGGCTGGAAAGGGAACACTGAACCCCTTCGAATCGATTATGTCTTTACTACCAAAGAGTTAGCGGTGGAAAATTTACATGTCGTATTTGATGGTAACAAGAGTCCACAAGTCAGTGAT
>NZ_VMML01000036.1:38618-44142 GCF_013277175.1 Streptococcus sp. 3167
TGCGGCTAGTTTCCTAGTTTGATCTTTGATTTTCATTGAGTATGAAAAGAGGTTGGAACCATGAAATTCTAGCCTTTTTATTATTAGAGAAGCTACTGGAAATAGCCTAAATAAGTGAGACTACTGTAATGGAATAAAATATGGTATAATTGATAAGATAGATAGAATAGAGGATATTATGTCATTTACGAAATTTCAATTTAAAAACTATATTAGAGAGGCCTTGGAGGAGTTAAAATTTACAGCTCCAACAGAGGTGCAAGACAAATTGATTCCTATTGTTTTGGCAGGTAGAGATTTGGTTGGAGAATCAAAAACAGGTTCAGGTAAGACTCACACTTTCTTGTTACCGATTTTCCAGCAATTAGATGAAGCTAGCGATAGTGTACAGGCAGTGATTACTGCACCGAGTCGTGAGTTGGCTACTCAAATTTACCAAGCAGCCCGTCAGATTGCTGCCCACTCAGACGTGGAAGTTCGTGTGGTTAATTATGTGGGTGGTACGGATAAGGCTCGTCAGATTGAGAAATTGGCAAGCAATCAGCCTCATATTGTTATTGGAACACCAGGCCGTATTTACGACTTGGTTAAATCCGGTGATTTGGCTATTCACAAGGCCAAGACCTTTGTTGTTGATGAAGCAGACATGACCTTGGATATGGGATTCTTGGAAACTGTTGATAAGATTGCTGGCAGTCTTTCAAAAGACTTGCAATTCATGGTCTTCTCAGCGACTATTCCGCAAAAACTGCAACCATTCTTGAAAAAATACTTATCAAATCCAGTTATGGAGAAAATCAAGACCAAAACGATCATTTCTGATACCATTGATAATTGGTTGATTTCTACTAAGGGACGTGATAAGAATGCTCAAATTTACCAGTTGACTCAGTTGATGCAACCGTATTTGGCAATGATTTTTGTTAACACTAAAACGCGTGCTGATGAATTGCATTCTTACCTGACTGCTCAAGGCTTGAAGGTGGCAAAAATTCATGGGGATATTGCCCCTCGTGAGCGCAAGCGTATCATGAATCAGGTGAAAAATCTGGATTTTGAGTACATTGTCGCAACAGACTTGGCAGCGCGTGGGATTGACATTGAAGGTGTCAGCCATGTCATCAATGATGCCATTCCGCAAGATTTGTCCTTCTTTGTTCATCGAGTTGGTCGTACTGGAAGAAATGGCCTACCAGGCACAGCCATTACCCTTTATCAGCCAAGTGATGACTCGGATATCCGTGAGTTGGAGAAATTGGGAATCAAGTTTACTCCTAAGATGGTCAAAGATGGAGAATTCCAAGATACCTATGACCGTGATCGTCGTGCTAATCGTGAGAAGAAGCAAGATAAGCTTGATATTGAAATGATTGGTCTGGTCAAAAAGAAAAAGAAAAAAGTCAAACCGGGTTATAAGAAGAAAATTCAATGGGCGGTTGATGAAAAGCGCCGCAAAACCAAGCGTGCTGAAAATCGCGCTCGCGGTCGTGCAGAGCGTAAAGCGAAACGCCAAACATTTTAATAGAAATTGTTGGAGTACTGAACTCCAACTTTTTGCTTTATGAGAACGAACTATCTAAACCGAAATATCACATTAAAGACTGCAAATTGCGCTAAAAAATGGTATAATGATAAAGTTATATAGTCCCGATAAGATGGTAGGCATTTATCACTAAGAGTTTTCCTACCAGTACTTTGTAACTCTATAACACTATTTTTAAGGGGGGACATTTTTATGTCAGAACGTAAATTATTCACGTCTGAATCTGTATCTGAGGGGCATCCAGATAAGATTGCAGACCAAATTTCAGATGCGATTTTGGATGCTATTTTAGCAGAGGATCCAGAGGCGCACGTTGCTGCTGAGACAGCTGTCTATACTGGTTCCGTCCACGTTTTTGGTGAAATTTCTACAAATGCCTATGTGAATATTAACCGTGTGGTTCGTGATACCATTGCAGAGATTGGTTATACCAATACAGAATATGGTTTTTCTGCTGAGACAGTGGGAGTTCATCCGTCACTTGTTGAGCAGTCACCAGATATTGCCCAAGGTGTTAACGAAGCCTTGGAGGTTCGTGGAAATGCAGACCAAGATCCACTTGATTTGATCGGTGCTGGAGACCAAGGGCTCATGTTTGGATTTGCAGTGGATGAAACAGAAGAGCTCATGCCATTGCCAATCTCACTCAGTCATAAATTGGTTCGTCGTCTGGCAGAACTTCGTAAATCTGGAGAAATTAGCTATCTCCGTCCAGATGCAAAATCACAAGTTACAGTTGAGTACGATGAAAATGACCGTCCGGTACGTGTAGATACAGTCGTTATTTCTACTCAGCATGATCCAGAGGCTACTAATGAACAAATCCATCAAGATGTGATTGACAAGGTCATCAAAGAAGTTATTCCATCTTCTTATCTCGATGATAAGACAAAATTCTTTATCAATCCGACAGGTCGTTTTGTAATCGGTGGTCCTCAAGGGGACTCAGGTTTGACTGGTCGTAAGATTATTGTAGATACTTATGGTGGCTACTCTCGTCATGGTGGTGGTGCCTTCTCTGGTAAGGATGCGACTAAGGTGGACCGTTCTGCCTCATATGCAGCTCGCTATATTGCCAAGAACTTCGTTGCAGCCGGTCTTGCTAAGAAGGCAGAAGTTCAATTGGCCTACGCTATCGGTGTTGCCCAACCTGTTTCTGTTCGTATCGATACTTTCGGTACAGGAACAGTAGCTGAAAGCAAGCTTGAAAAAGCAGCCCGTCAAATCTTTGACCTTCGCCCTGCAGGAATTATCCAAATGCTGGACCTCAAGCGTCCAATTTACCGTCAAACAGCAGCTTATGGACACATGGGACGTACAGATATTGACCTTCCATGGGAACGTTTGGACAAGGTAGACGCTTTAAAAGAAGCAGTCAAATAAAATCTTAAGAGGGGGACTTCCTCTCTTTTTTATAGTTTTTAACTATACTGGGATACTGTTCTGAAAATCCATTTTGCGAAAGTAGAGATTTACATGTATTTCTTTAAAAATGCCAAAGGTTGAGATTTCTCCTCGCAATAGATAATCATGGAGATATTTCAATCCAAAGTTTTATTCGTTATCACTTGACTATTGCAAGGTTTTCTAGAGCAACAGAGTCATGGAATGGACTCATGGTTGAGATTTCTCCTTGTTGCTTGGACTTCATTCAAAAGTCTGTGACCCAAGTCTTGTTCAAACTTCCAATACACTAGCTGTTTCCATAACATGACTTCTGCACTAGACTTTCTTTTCCGAATAAATAGATAGAACCACAGAATCTAGTAAACCTAGAATTAAAATTATGGTATAATATTAGCAATAAAAAGAATCTGGAGGATTAGAATCATGGTATCAACGAAAACACAAATTGCTGGTTTTGAGTTTGACAATTGCTTGATGAATGCAGCAGGTGTGGCTTGTATGACGATAGAGGAGTTAGAAGAGGTCAAAAACTCAGCGGCAGGAACCTTTGTTACTAAGACAGCAACCTTGGACTTTCGTCAGGGAAATCCTGAGCCACGCTATCAAGATGTCCCACTTGGTTCTATCAATTCTATGGGCTTGCCAAATAAGGGCTTAGACTATTATTTGGATTATCTTTTGGATTTACAGGAAAAAGAGCCAAACCGAACTTTCTTCTTATCTCTGGTTGGAATGTCTCCAGAGGAAACCCATACTATCTTGAAAAAAGTCCAAGAGAGTGATTTTCGTGGTCTGACTGAGCTAAATCTTTCCTGTCCAAATGTTCCAGGTAAACCTCAGATTGCCTATGATTTTGAGACAACAGACCGGATTTTGGCAGAGGTGTTTGCCTACTTCACCAAACCTCTTGGAATTAAATTGCCACCATATTTTGATATTGTTCACTTTGACCAAGCGGCAGCTATTTTCAACAAGTATCCGCTCAAGTTTGTCAACTGCGTTAACTCTATCGGAAACGGCCTCTATATAGAAGACGAATCTGTCGTTATTCGGCCTAAGAATGGTTTTGGTGGAATTGGTGGAGAATACATCAAACCAACTGCTTTAGCTAATGTTCACGCCTTTTATCAACGCTTAAATCCCCAGATCCAAATCATTGGAACAGGTGGCGTGTTGACTGGTCGTGATGCCTTTGAACATATTCTCTGTGGAGCGAGTATGGTGCAGGTGGGAACCACCCTTCACAAAGAAGGCGTCGGTGCCTTTGACCGCATTACCAATGAACTAAAAGCAATCATGGCGGAAAAAGGATACGAGAGCTTAGAAGATTTCCGTGGGAAATTGCGCTATATTGACTAAATTAAATCGAAAAATCAGAAGAAAGGAGAGAAGATGCTAGCCATTGAAGAGAGTCAGAAGTTGACTTTATCAAATTTACCTAGCCTGAGCCTTTTTACAGGGACAGATCAGGGTCAGTTTGAAGTGATGAAGAGTCAAGTATTGAAACAGATTGGCTATGATTCTGCTGATCTCAACTTTGCCTACTTTGATATGAAAGAAGTGGTCTACAAGGATGTGGAACTGGAGTTAGTCAGCCTTCCTTTCTTTGCGGATGAGAAAATCGTGATATTAGACCATTTTGTAGATATCACAACAGCCAAGAAACGCTTTTTAACAGATGATGAACTCAAGTCGTTTGAGGAATACCTTGATAACCCTTCACCAACAACCAAGTTGTTGATCTTTGCGGAAGGAAAGCTGGATAGCAAAAGACGGCTGGTAAAATTACTTAAGCGTGATGCCAAGGTCTTTGATGCAGTAGAAGCCAAAGAACAAGAATTACGCCAGTATTTCCAAAAGTGGAGCCAGAAAGAAGGTCTGCAGTTTACCAATAATTCTTTTGAAAATCTTCTCGTCAAGTCGGGTTTTCAATTTAGCGAAATCCAGAAAAATCTCCTCTTTTTACAGTCCTATAAGGAAGACTCTGTTATCGAGGAAGAGGATATTGTTAACGCAATTCCCAAGACCTTACAGGACAATATTTTTGATTTAACTCAGTTTATTCTGACTAAAAAGATGGATCAGGCGCGCGATTTGGTTAGAGATTTGACCTTGCAAGGTGAAGATGAAATCAAACTGATTGCAGTCATGCTAGGACAATTTCGGACTTTTACTCAGGTGAAGATTTTGGCGGAGTCTGGGCAAACAGAATCTCAGATTGCAAGTAGTCTAGGAAGTTTTCTCGGACGCAATCCTAATCCCTATCAAATCAAGTTTGCGCTGAGAGATTCAAGAGGACTTTCTTTGAGCTTTTTGAAGCAAGTAATTTCCTACTTGATTGAGACAGACTATCAGATTAAGACAGGACTCTATGAAAAAGGTTTCCTTTTTGAAAAGGCACTCTTACAGATTGCTAGTCAGGTCAATTGACATTTGTTGAAACTACAACCCGCGTCAGGATTATCTTGTCGTGGGTTTCTTACTGATTTGCTTATTTTATACTCAATGAAAATCAAAGAGCAAACTAGGAAACTAGCTGCAGGCTGCTCAAAGCACTGCTTTGAGGTTGCAGAT
>NZ_VMML01000036.1:44172-70570 GCF_013277175.1 Streptococcus sp. 3167
CGGCAAGGCGACGTTGACGCGGTTTGAAGAGATTTTCGAAGAGTATTATTCGAAAGTATCTCAGTGATTTCCTCATCTATAAGCAAAAAACTTGAAAAAAGTGAATGTTTGCGTTATCATTTTCATATAGAAAGAAAAAGAGGTATTACAGATGGCTATTATCTTACCAGAACTTCCATATGCATACGACGCTTTGGAACCATACATCGATGCGGAAACAATGCATTTGCACCATGACAAACACCATCAAACTTATGTCAACAATGCCAATGCAGCTTTAGAAAAACACCCTGAAATCGGTGAAGACCTTGAAGCCTTGCTTGCTGATGTAGAATCTATCCCAGCTGATATCCGTCAAGCACTTATCAACAATGGTGGCGGACACTTGAACCACGCTCTTTTCTGGGAATTGATGACTCCCGAGAAAACAGCTCCTTCAGCAGAACTGGCAGCAGCAATCGATGCAACATTTGGTTCACTTGAAGAATTCCAAGCAGCCTTCACTGCAGCAGCAACAACTCGTTTTGGTTCAGGTTGGGCATGGTTGGTTGTCAACAAAGAAGGGAAACTTGAAGTGACTTCAACAGCAAACCAAGACACACCAATCTCAGAAGGTAAAAAACCAATCTTGGGCTTGGACGTTTGGGAACATGCTTACTACGTGAAATACCGCAACGTGCGTCCTGACTACATCAAAGCTTTCTTTTCAGTAATCAACTGGAATAAAGTAGATGAATTGTACGCAGCTGCTAAATAATGATAGTTGGAGGGAAGAATTGTTCTTCTCTTTTTTAGGTTATAAGATTCTGGTCTGACAAAATCGTTAGACTTTTTTCATTTTTATGAGAAACGTGCTAACTGCTAGAAATTATGGTAGAATAAAGTATTAAGTAATCGTGAAAAAAGGATATCTATGCGAAAAGAAATTGCACCTGAATTATACAACTATAACAAGTTTCCTGGTCCTGAGTTTCATTTACACGGGGACAAGGTTGAAACGGAAGGGATCGCTTTTTCCTTGGTGGAAAATATCAAGGATGCCTTTGATGTGACGGCTTTTAATCAGCGTTTTTCAGAAGTCTTAACCAAGTTTGATTATATCGTGGGAGACTGGAGCAACGAACAGCTTCGCCTACGAGGTTTTTACAAGGATGACCGAACAGAAGAAAAACTTGAAAAAATCAGTCGTTTACAAGACTACCTATTAGAGTATTGTAGTTATGGTTGTGCCTATTTTGTCTTAGAAAATGAAGCCCCTAAGCGAGCATCATTTGACAAGAAAATGCGTAAGAAGGAAGAAGAACAGCCTTTTAGAAAAGGAAAGAAACCGACTCAAACAAAACGAAAACCGAATGCAGATAAGAAAAATAGACGTCGTCAGAAAGACCAGCATTCTCAGAAAGAGGACAAGGGACAACGTCATTTTGTCATTCGTCAGAAGTGAGTAGAGAATAAGGAGAAGAAATGAAACCCTCAATTTATAGTTTAACACGTCAAACCATGCAGGAATGGGTATTGGAGCAGGGAGAAAAGAAATTCCGTGCAGATCAAATCTGGGAATGGCTCTATTGAAGAAATGACCAACCTTTCCAAGGATTTGATTGCTAAGCTTAATGACCAGTTTGTGGTCAATCCCTTGAAACAAGGTATTGTGCAAGAGTCTGCTGATGGGACAGTTAAATATCTTTTTGAATTGCCAGATGGAATGCTGATTGAGACAGTACTCATACGTCAACACTACGTTTTATCTGTCTGTGTGACCACTCAGGTCGGCTGTAATATCGGTTGTACCTTCTGTGCCTCTGGTTTGATTAAGAAGCAACGTGACCTCAATAACGGTGAAATCGTAGCGCAAATTATGCTGGTTCAGAAATACTTTGATGAGCGTGGTCAGGATGAACGTGTCAGCCATATCGTTGTCATGGGAATCAGTGAGCCCTTTGATAATTACAACAATGTTTTGAATTTCGTTTGTACTATCAATGATGATAAAGGAATGGCTATCGGTGCTCGTCACATCACGGTTTCAACCTCAGGTTTGGCCCATAAAATTCGTGACTTTGCTGATGAAGGGGTTCAGGTCAATCTTGCCGTGTCTCTTCACGCACCCAATAATGAACTGCGCTCAAGTACCATGAAGATTAACCGTGCCTTTCCGATTGAAAAGCTCTTTGCAGCTATTGAGTACTACATTGAGACAACTAATCGTCGTGTGACCTTTGAGTATATCATGCTTAATGAAGTAAACGACGGCGTAGAACAAGCTTTGGAATTAGCTGAATTGCTCAAGAACATCAAGAAATTGTCTTATGTAAACTTGATTTCTTATAACCCAGTTAGTGAGCATGACCAATATAGCCGTAGTCCCAAAGAGCGCGTGTTGGCTTTCTATGATACGCTTAAGAGAAAAGGGGTCAACTGTGTGGTTCGTCAAGAGCATGGTACAGATAGTGACGCAGCTTGTGGACAATTGCGCTCTAACACAATGAAACGTGACCGCCAGAAGGCAGTCGCAGCGGTAAATCCTTAATGATGAAGAAGACTTATAATCATATTTTGGTCTGGGGAGTCATTTTCTATAGCATTTGCATTGTCTATTTTTGCTTTACTCCTCAAGAACAATCTCCCGTGGGGGTAGAAACTCCAGGTATTCAGCATCTTGGAAGCCTGGTTTTTCTTTTGACTCCTTTAAACTCCCTCTGGAATCTGGGTGAGGTGAGTGATATGGGACAATTATGCTGGATTTTTTTACAAAATATCCTTAATATGTTCTTACTTTTTCCTCTGATGTTCCAACTCCTTTATCTCCTTCCAAACTTGCGGAAAATAAAAAAGGTCCTTCTTTTTAGTTTTCTTGTGAGTCTTGGAATCGAGTGTACGCAATTAATCTTGGACTTTTTCTTTGATTTCAATCGCGTCTTTGAGATTGATGATTTGTGGACCAACACTTTGGGTGGCTATCTGGCTTGGCTCCTTTATAAACGATTATATAAAAACAAGATAAGGAATTAAAATGAGTATTTTAGAAGTTAAAAATCTGAGTCACGGTTTTGGTGACCGTGCAATTTTTGAAGATGTGTCCTTCCGTCTCCTCAAGGGAGAACATATCGGCCTGGTCGGTGCCAATGGTGAAGGAAAATCAACCTTTATGAGTATCGTGACTGGTAAAATGCTGCCAGATGAAGGAAAGGTTGAGTGGTCCAAATATGTGACGGCTGGTTACTTGGATCAACACTCTGTCCTTGCTGAAGGGCAGTCGGTACGTGATGTTCTACGTACAGCTTTTGATGAGCTGTTTAAAGCAGAAGCTCGTATCAATGACCTCTATATGGAAATGGCTGAAGATGGAGCTGATGTTGATGCTCTCATGGAAGAAGTGGGCGAACTTCAAGACCGTTTAGAGAGTCGTGATTTCTATACCTTGGATGCTAAGATTGACGAAGTGGCGCGTGCCCTTGGTGTTATGGACTTTGGCATGGATACGGATGTAACCTCTTTGTCAGGTGGGCAAAGAACCAAGGTGCTTTTGGCTAAACTCCTCCTTGAAAAGCCAGATATCTTGCTGTTGGACGAGCCGACCAACTACTTGGATGCTGAGCATATTGATTGGCTCAAGCGCTATCTTCAAAACTATGAGAATGCCTTTGTCCTTATTTCGCACGATATTCCATTCCTGAACGACGTGATTAATATTGTCTACCATGTGGAGAATCAACAGCTGACGCGTTACTCTGGTGACTACTACCAGTTCCAAGAAGTCTATGCTATGAAGAAATCTCAGCTAGAGGCAGCCTACGAACGTCAGCAGAAAGAGATTGCGGACCTCAAGGACTTCGTGGCTCGAAACAAAGCACGTGTTGCAACACGAAACATGGCTATGTCTCGTCAGAAGAAATTGGATAAGATGGATATTATCGAACTGCAAAGTGAGAAACCAAAACCATCCTTTGATTTCAAACCAGCTCGTACTCCAGGGCGCTTTATTTTCCAAGCCAAGGATTTGCAGATTGGTTATGATCGTCCTCTGACCAAGCCTTTAAATCTTACCTTTGAACGCAATCAAAAGGTTGCGATTATTGGTGCTAATGGTATTGGAAAAACAACTCTCTTGAAGAGTCTCTTGGGCATTATCTCGCCAATCGCTGGGGAAGTGGAGCGTGGAGATTATTTAGAACTTGGTTATTTTGAGCAGGAAGTAGAAGGCGGTAATCGCCAAACTCCTCTTGAAGCTGTCTGGAATGCCTTTCCTGCCCTTAATCAAGCAGAAGTCCGTGCAGCCCTTGCCCGTTGTGGTTTGACAACCAAACATATTGAAAGTCAGATTCAAGTATTATCAGGGGGAGAGCAAGCCAAGGTTCGTTTCTGTCTCTTGATGAATCGTGAAAACAATGTTTTAGTGCTGGACGAGCCGACCAACCATTTGGATGTGGATGCAAAGGATGAGCTCAAACGCGCTCTCAAAGAATATAGGGGATCTATCCTTATGGTCTGCCACGAGCCAGACTTTTATGAAGGCTGGATAGACCAAATATGGGATTTTAATAATTTAACTTAAGAATGAGAGTAAAAGAAATACAGTACCGAATGTGGATACTGTATTTTTTTGGTTTTTAAGATTTAAAATCGTAGTCTTTCACCACTTCGATGCTGTCGATTGTGATAGCAGTAGTTGGCTTGTCTTTTTCATCTTTTTCGGCTTTGGCAATCTTATCTACAACATCCATACCGTCAATCACTTGTCCAAAGACTGGGTGTTTGCCATCAAGGCTAGGGTTTCCCCCTTCTTTATAGGCTTCGATGATTTTCTTTGGATACTTGCTTGTAGGGAGTTTAGCAGAGGTATCTGTAGAGTTTTGGTTGATGAAGAACTGGCTTCCATTGGTGTTTGGTTGACCAGTATTAGCCATAGCAAGAGCACCACGGATGTTATAGAGATAAGGAGTAATCTCGTTTTTGAAACCAGTTCCCTTGTCTTTAGTCTTATCCTTGTCATGCCAGATGGACTGACCACCTGTACCGTCCCCTTTTGGATCTCCAGTTTGGACCATGAAGCCATCGATGACACGGTGGAAGGTAATGCCGTTATAGTAGCCTTCTTTGGCATGAGTGAGGAAGTTTTCAACCGCTAGAGGAGCGAGTTTAGGGAAGAGCTTAATGCGGATATCACCTTGGCTTGTGTGGAGAATCACTTCGGCTTCATCTTCAGCAACTTCCTTAGAAAGTTGCGGGAAATTGGCATTCTCGTTTGTTAAAGCATCGTTTAACTCCTTGGCAGATTGGGCAGCTGCTTTGGAGCTTTCCTCAGCGGCCAAGCTAGAATCTACATAGTCATCACCACGTAGACTGCGTTGGATGCTGCTACACCCAGCTAGGGCTACAGTGGACAGTAAAAGAAGGGTTGCTAGTTTTTTCATTCTGATCCTCTCAAAAATTCATTTCTACCATTGTACCCTAAAAGGAAGGGGATTTCAAATGTTAGTAGTTTACAGAACTGGCTTAGATAATAGTTGGGATTTCATCATCATCTTGAAAATCTTCAACTTCTTCCTCAGTAAATGGTTTCTGAAAAGAACTTAGTATAAAACGGGCAATTGGTCCGACAATTAGGAAGTTTAGAGGAAGAGCTGCAATAAAGTTTACGAGCCAGGCGCTTAGATAGGTATTGGGTGTGATAGCAATGCCATTGTAAAAAAGTCCATAGAAGGACATGAAAGTGACCATGAGAACTGCCATTCCTCCAGAAATGGTAATGATTTTCTGCCATCGTTTATGATGGTTCTTGAGGATACGAAAGGCAATTGACTTAACGATTGCTCCCACAGGGATGACATCCAATAAAAAGGCTGTGACAAAGCCAGGGATGTAAGCAAGGGCTAAATAATGTAGTGAAAGTTGACCAACAATAAAAAGATTCCACATGGACATACCGAGTACCATCATGGAACACATAAGTGTTGTAAATAAAAGAGCTTCTTTAAAATTTCTAGGCATTATAGTCTCCAATTCTTTTTGATTATACATCAGTCTATCATAAAAAAATTTTCCTCGTAAGTGAAATAATTAAATTTTTTCAAGAAACTGTTTTCAAAAAAAATCAACCTGTCTTGGTTGATTAAAGATTCTTTTTAGGATGACGGTCAATGATTGCTTGATGGTCTTTGAGTGTTTGTTCTCCTTTTGGAGTTAGTCTATAACCGCGAATCGAAAAGTGACAAGCTAATTCTTCTTCTGAAAAATGCTCATGAAGGGCTTGGTCCAAATTTGTAGCCTTCATTTTTAGAAAGTCCAGTAACTCCCTTCTTCTTTAGGATATTCTTTTTTTATGGTAGCGTATTAGATGGTCAAGTGAGTAAAAAGCAGTTTCAATGGACAGCATAACCTTTTTCTACCAGAGTTTTGAGATGCTTAGGAGCATCAATACCATAAGTGTACTCGAAGTATTTAGGAAACCAGATCTTAAGAAAGCTCGTAAAGCATCACAATTAGTAAAGGTTAATTCGAAAGAATTACTATATTTTAAAAGAGCATATTTTCAAAGGATTTTTTCTTTTGGCTTCAATTCCTAATTAATCAATGAACTTAATAGTAGGTCTCGAAAAGAATTATGTTTCCTCTTTCTGTCTGAGTTCAAAGAGGTCTTCTACTTTTAGATTAAAAACTTGAGCAATTTTAAGAGCCATTTCCAGCGAAGGATTGTAACGGTTATTTTCCAAGTGCAGAATTGTCTCGCGTCGAATGCCGATGCGGTCGGCTAACTCCTGCTGGGTCATGCCTGTGGACTCACGAACAGATTTGAGATTAGTAATAATATTGCTTTCTTTGGCCATGCTTATCCTCTACGTTCCAAGATAAAATAGACAACCGCAAAAATGCAAATCAAGGCAGCTATGCTAATAAATATCTGACCCATGTAAAGAGTGAGAACCTCCATATACCCAATGATAACTGATAGGATCATCAGTGCGCCTAGTATAAAAACAAACATCAAGCTAGCTGCCTTTGCTAAATTAGCATAAAAGCGTTCGTCCGGAGTTTCCTTGACATTTTTAAAAGAGAAAAAACCAAATACAATCACTTCAATAACGAGTCCAATTCCTAAAATCCATTCTTTAATACCAGAACTTACGCTTGGGGTCGCAACCCAAAACCCTACTGTATAAAAAATGCTTGCTGCAGACACAAGTATCGTGTAAAGCTTAGCAGACAAGTTAAAAATAATCTTTCCCTTACCTTTCTGACTCTTATGTAGCCAGCTACAAATAGCTACAATTTGACCTGACACTGAAATACCAGTAATAACTAACTTGGGTCCCCAACTAAGATTAGAACCAAATAAAACAATAAAATCAATAAAGAGAGCTACGGCAATCATTGCAATGAGGCCACGCATTTTTTGACTTTTTTTCATGATAGACTCCTTTTTTATGTTATAAATATATAACACTTAAATTTCATGTTATAAATATATCACATTTAAATTTAGAAAGCAAGAATTTATGTGTCAAGGTGGCAATTATTTGAAAAAATTTTTTAATAAAAGCCCTTGATAGTCAAATAACTAAAGAATTCTTTGAAGTAATGCATCGGATTTGGTTTGGATAGTTTCGTTAATAATATTTGATGATAAAGAATTTTTGAAAAATCTAGATACTGTATGAATCTCTACTTTTTTTCTTAGACTGTATAAAGTCTGTCAGAATAAGCTTTGTAGGTGTAGAAGTTAATTTTTACAGAGGTTAAGTAAGGATTTCAGTACACGTCAATAGATGTCAAAATACTGATTTTAAGCGATTTTTGATTTTTGGAAACTCATTATATCGCACTACAAATCAATAAAAACTCTACCTTTTTTAGATAAATATATCATCTGGATATTGAAGTTAAGCCCTGCTATCATTTCGATGGCAGGGCTTTTTAATATTTGGTATACTAACTTCTTATCTATATTTTGGTGGATTTTAAGTTGACATCTACAAAGTTTAATGTTAGAATACATTCAAAAATATATTTGAATGAGGTGTTTTATGATTCAAAATGTTGTTACTTCAATAATCCTGTATTCTGGGACAGCCGTAGACTTACTTATTATCCTAATGTTATTTTTTGCCAAAAGAAAAAGCAGAAAAGACATCATTAACATCTATTTAGGACAATTTCTAGGCTCTGTTAGTCTAATATTGCTAAGTTTGCTTTTTGCATTTGTCTTAAATTATATTCCTAGTAAAGAGATTTTAGGTTTACTCGGTTTGATTCCAATTTTCCTAGGCCTCAAAGTTTTGCTTTTAGGAGATTCTGATGGAGAAGCTATTGCAAAAGATGGTTTGCGAAAAGACAATAAAAACCTGATTTTTCTAGTCGCTATGATTACTTTTGCAAGTTGTGGCGCTGACAATATTGGTGTCTTTGTCCCATATTTTACCACCTTAAATTTAGCGAATTTGATAGTGACTTTACTTACTTTTCTAGTCATGATTTATTTCTTGGTTTTTTCTGCCCAAAAATTGGCACAAGTCCCTTCTGTTGGAGAAACTTTGGAAAAATATAGCAGATGGTTTATTGCCGTTGTCTATTTAGGATTGGGGATGTATATTCTGATTGAAAACAACAGCTTTGACATGCTAAGGACTGTGTTCGGCTAGGAGAAAAAAATATGAAAAAAGATAGTATTTGCCAAGTGAATATTATAAATCAACAAAATGTTACAACCGCGACGAACTACCTTGAAAAGGAAAAAGTCCAAAAATCACTTCGTATTTTATCAAAGTTTACCGATAATAAACAGATAAATATCATCTTTTATCTCCTTGCTGTTGAAGAACTCTGTGTCTGTGATATAGCCTGTTTACTAAATCTCAGTATGGCATCTGCCTCCCACCATCTTCGTAAACTAGCCAATCAAAACATCTTGGACACTAGAAGAGATGGGAAAATTATATATTATTTTATAAAAGATGAGGAAATCAGAGATTTTTTTAATCAACTAGGATAACAACTATTTTTACTACTTTTCCATGATTATAGGGGGATTGTATATGAAATTTTTTGAAGAAAATTATTCACATGAACTACCTACTCGTATCAAAAATTTAAGAAAAAAACACAATATTACACAAAGCGAACTAAGCAATGCAGGTCAAGTTAGTCAAGTTGAAAAGGAAAAGCAACAAGTTACCACTTCAATATTGCTTTATTTGAATACTCAAACCGACTTAGACTATAAAGAAATTATTTTTGGAGATATTGCCAAGCTTGTTGAAAATATGTTTTACCACTGCTTCGGCTCTATTTTATTTAGAGATTTGGAAACTGTAAATAAAAGAATGAATTCTTTGTCGGATGATGACTTAATTTCTATACAATCTAGCTGTCTTAGACTTTCCAAGACATTCGCAAATTTCAATATTCAAAGAAAAAAATTTTTGATTTCTGATGAAACTGAAAAAATTATCCATAATGGCAAAAAGGTCATTAAAAAATCAAAAAAGATAAATCAATTTCAACAACAATGGACACATACGCCGAGTTAGCACCGCAAAGAAAGTTAGAATCTGTTAATCTTTATATCGATAAGATTGCTGAACTAACGCAATAACTACTCTACTATTTACTCTACCTTTTATTATGTAGCATTCTAAAAACATTGATGTACCAACGTTTCTAACAGCTAAAATAGAAATTATTTAATCTTTTACAGACCTAAACTATTCCCCTATTTAGAATCTATTAATTCATATTTTATAAATTAATTAGTAGATATCTTTTTTAAAATCCTTGATATTTCGCTGTTTTTAGTCTAATTGAAATCTATACTTTCCAAACCAGATCTTAAGAAAGCTCGTAAAGCTAGCCAGTTCTCTAAAGGTTAAGAACTAGCTACAATACAGTATTTACAACACTTTATACTCAATGAAAATCAAANNTGTAGATAAGACTGACGAAGTAAGTAACCATACCTACGGCAAGACGACGTTGACGTGGTTTGAAGAGATTTTCAAAGAGTATTATGGTTCACACCATGGGGTGTTTTTTGATGATTTTAAGCAAAATTCATACCATTTAATTGAAAGTTATTTAAATTAGATGAAAATTTGTTTTCTGAAAAAGTGGGAAAACATTGATTTTAAGCGAATTTTGAATCATATTCGAATGGGAGTTTTTAAAATCATGTTTCGGTGGTAAAAGTTCCAAACTGTATTCTCCATAGTAGAATGATATCACCTGCCAGCGAATCATCTGCCAATAAGTCCATATTTCGTTTGGGAACGGGCTTAGGATTTAGGAGCCAAGCATCCAAATCACGTTCAGGAGAGATGAAGGGTTTGACTTGGTGTTCTTTATAAAATATTTCTAAAATACTATTCACGGATAGCCTCTTTCAAACATTTATTTCCTACTTCTAACAAATTTCTAAATGGTTTAAAAATTTTATAGTCTGTCAAGTTTTTTTCTTGACACCTGTTAGAAATCTGCTATAATAGAACATGTGCTAAATAGCTCAGCTATTTCACCGAAATAAAAAATAAGAAAAGAGACTTTAAAAATGGCAGTTAAAATCCGTTTGACTCGTATGGGTTCTAAGAAAAAACCTTTCTACCGTATCAACGTAGCAGATTCACGTTCACCACGTGACGGACGTTTCATCGAAACAGTTGGAACTTACAATCCACTTGTTGCTGAAAACCAAGTAACTTTGAAAGAAGACCGCGTTCTTGCATGGTTGGCTGATGGAGCTCAACCTTCAGATACAGTTCGCAACATCCTTTCAAAAGAAGGCGTATTGAAAAAATTCCACGATTCTAAATTCTCAAAATAAGTTTAAAGTAGGTTGATAGATGGATACGATTGAAAATCTCATTATTGCGATTGTGAAACCCTTGATTTCACAACCAGATGCCTTAACTATCAAGATTGAAGATACACCAGAGTTTTTGGAATATCATTTGAATCTTGATCAAAGCGATGTGGGTCGTGTAATCGGTCGTAAGGGTCGCACTATTTCTGCGATAAGAACGATTGTCTACTCTGTCCCAACTGAATACAAAAAAGTAAGAATCGTTATTGACGAAAAATAAGAAGGGCGGGACGGATGTCTCGCTTTTTTGTGTGGAGAAGTGTAAAATATCCTCATCAGGATTTGGAAAGTTTTTTAGAGGGTAAATTCCCAAACTAACTTCTAGTTTCCCACAACCTAGCTTTTAGTATTAGAAAAACGCGTGAAATCAGTGGGAATCCGTCTGAGACTAACTTCCACTGATTTTCTTTTTCTTGATATATAAGGGTTCAAAAGCGAAAAGACTCAGAAAAAAGTGCACGACAAATAGCCCTAAAACAAAGTCGTCTTAGAGTAACTTCCAGTTTTGGGAGAGATGGAAGTTACTTTGAGAAGTTACGAGGATTTTTAGAGGGATACTATCTATAGTGTCTTTTTTCTCCAACTTGAGAAAATCTTTGGAACGTGATAAAATAAAGGATAAGGATTTTTAATAATTCATTATATAGAATGAGTGGATTTCTTTATGAAGAGGTTTGAAGTATCTACAGAAATTGGTAGTCTCTCTGTTACTTATCAAAATCAAAAGAAAGTGCTAGTTTGTCTAAACGGAGCAGGTTTGCTACCAAGTTATGAAAATTTTTCACTTATACTTGAAAAACCTCCTCCTACAATTGGTTATTTGACAATTGATTTTCCGAACACAGGTAGGAGTCCGATTCATGACCAAGCTGGAAAAAATCTAGATAATCTTGCAGATGCGGTTTATGAAGTACTTGAAGAATTAGGGATTTCTGAATATATACTTTGTGCACATAGTTGGAGTGGAATTTTAGCTTGCAAATTACTCGAGAAACCAATTAAGCGTCAGACTTTAGTAGCAATTGAACCGACAACTAAAAAAGTCATGTTTGCTGATTTTTCAGAAAATCCTTATCCAGAAATGGAAGAGCAGATGAGGCTGATTGACGAGTGTGGTCCTGAACTTTATTTTAAGAACTTAACTCAAGCAACATTTAGTCCTGAAACGAATAAAAAAATCTGGGAATTAATGCAAGAAAAAGGCTTAGAGTTGGAAAATCAAGATCCAGAATTTCAGATATCTGGAGAGATTACTGAGGAAGATTTTGAGGATGTATCTATAGAAGCTCATATTCCTGTATTTGTTTTTTGTCAGCCTTATAGAGAAAAAGAGTACAGAGAATCAGAATATTGGACTTCCAATACTAAACTCATTTTAGGAGGGAATCACCATTATTTACAATGGTCAGAATCGGAAAAAATTGCGGCTATTATTCGAGAATTGTTAGAATAAGATGGAAAAAAGGAGATTACAGGAGACAAGATGAACTACTTTAATGTTGGGAAAATCGTTAATACGCAGGGATTACAGGGTGAGATGCGAGTCTTGTCTGTGACGGATTTTGCAGAAGAACGGTTTAAAAAAGGAGCTGAGCTGGCTTTGTTTGATGAAAAAGATCAGTTTGTCCAAACAGTGACCATCGCTAGCCACCGTAAACAGAAGAACTTTGACATTATTAAATTCAAAGATATGTACCATATCAATACTATCGAAAAGTACAAGGGATACAGTCTCAAGGTCGCTGAGGAAGATTTGAATGACCTAGACGATGGTGAATTTTACTATCACGAGATTATCGGTTTGGAAGTCTATGAGGGTGATAGCTTGGTTGGAACCATCAAGGAAATCCTGCAACCAGGTGCTAATGATGTCTGGGTGGTCAAACGAAAAGGCAAACGTGATTTGCTTTTACCTTATATCCCACCAGTGGTTCTCAATGTTGATATTCCAAATAAACGGGTCGATGTGGAAATCTTAGAAGGGTTAGACGATGAAGATTGATATTTTAACTCTCTTTCCAGAGATGTTTTCTCCACTGGAGCACTCAATCGTTGGAAAGGCTCGAGAAAAAGGGCTCTTGGATATCCAGTA
Source organism: Streptococcus sp. 3167 (assembly GCF_013277175.1). Lineage (NCBI taxonomy): Bacteria > Bacillati > Bacillota > Bacilli > Lactobacillales > Streptococcaceae > Streptococcus > Streptococcus sp. 3167. The sequence goes on from NZ_VMML01000036.1 coordinate 57,117, forward strand.
TCATAATTTTCGAGAAAATGCTGAAAAGGCCCGTCATGTAGATGATGAGCCCTACGGAGGCGGTCAGGGCATGTTGCTCAGAGTACAACCTATTTTCGATTCCTTTGATGCTATTGAAAAGAAAAATCCGCGCGTTATTCTCCTCGATCCTGCTGGAAAGCAGTTTGATCAGGCTTATGCTGAAGATTTGGCTCAAGAGGAAGAGCTAATCTTTATCTGTGGGCACTATGAGGGTTATGATGAGCGCATTAAGACCTTGGTAACAGATGAGATTTCCCTAGGCGACTACGTCCTCACTGGTGGAGAATTGGCAGCTATGACCATGATTGATGCTACAGTTCGCCTGATTCCAGAAGTGATTGGCAAGGAGTCTAGCCACCAAGATGATAGTTTTTCTTCAGGTCTTTTAGAATATCCTCAGTACACACGTCCCTATGATTATCGAGGCATGGTCGTGCCAGATGTATTGATGAGTGGCCACCATGAAAAGATTCGTCAGTGGCGATTGTACGAGAGTTTAAAGAAAACCTACGAGCGCAGACCGGATTTACTTGAACATTATCAACTGACAGTAGAAGAAGAAAAAATGCTGGCAGAAATCAAAGAAAACAAAGAATAAAGGAGAAACCTATGCAAGTAATCAAACGTAATGGCGAAATTGCTGAATTTAATCCAGATAAGATTTACCAAGCCATCTTGAAGGCAGCCCAAACTGTTTATGTTTTGACAGATGATTTGCGTCAAAATCTTGCTCAAGTCACTAAGAAGGTAGTTTTGGATTTACAAGAAGCCAAGGTGGAACGTGCGACTATCAGTATGATTCAATCTATGGTTGAACATCGTTTATTGGGCGCAGGTTACATTACCATTGCAGAACACTACATTTCCTATCGTTTACAACGTGACTTGGAAAGAAGTGGTTATGGAGATCATATTGCAGTTCATTTACATTTTGAACAAATTCGCTAAGAAAAAAGAGTGGGATGAAGCAACTACATCTCACTCTTTCTTAAATCTATTTTTTTGGGCTGTTTGGACAGTTGAGGGGACAAATCGCAGGCGTTGAATATCGCTTATACGGATAATCCGGCTCACATTTTTGGCAAAATTTTTCACGATAATTTGCTGGCCTTGCTGATCATATTTGATGATATCACCTGTAAAGCTTGTCTCAGACAAGATAAGGTGAACAGCGGTTTGTTTCTGGATAGCCTCTTCAATAGTGGCTGTAAGGGAGTTGGTTTCAGTCTGGTCAGGTTGGTCATGTCCATTTAAAAAATCATGTATTTTATCTAGAACTTGCTGGAATTTATGTCTCATATTGGCCTCCCTTCTTTTATATCAATATTATATAAAATTTTCCTAAAATCTACAAGATTTTACGAATAAACTAATGAAACTAAAAAAGGAGAAGAAAATGGCAGAATTTACATTTGAAATCGAAGAGCACTTGTTGACTCTTTCTGAAAACGAAAAAGGTTGGACCAAGGAAATTAACCGTGTGAGCTTTAATGGTGCCCCTGCAAAGTTTGATATTCGTGCTTGGAGTCCAGACCATACTAAAATGGGCAAAGGGATTACTCTCTCAAATGAAGAATTTCAAACGATGGTGGATGCCTTTAAAGGCAACTAATACTCTTCGAAAATCTCTTCAAACCGCATCAGCTTTGCCTTGCCGTACTGACTTCGTCAGTTTCATCCACAACCTCAAAACAGTGTTTTGAGCAGCCTGCGGCTAGCTTCCTAGTTTGCTCTTTGATTTTCATTGAGTATAAGTTTTCAAAATAAGAAAAGGATATTGAGTCATGGCAACTCGATATCCTTTTTTAGTTAGCGAAGTAAGCCTGATTTTTAAGGCGTTGAAGTAGTGGACGGCTAATAAAACTAATAGCTAGAAGTTTACCAAGGTCTGGGATAATAAAGGGAAGAACTCCCACAATAAGAGCTTTTTCAAATGCCATTCCAGCTAGAAAATGCAAGCTGAGAATCCCGCCGACAAAGACAAGGGCATCACCCAAGAGGTTTGCAAGAAAAATCGTGACAATACCACTCTCGCTGTTGGTTAGGGAAGAAGTAAGTCCAGAGTATACAAGATAAAACCAAAGATAGCCTGCAGTAGGGCCAACTAAAGCTTGAAAACCAGCTCCACCTCCTGCAAAGACAGGAAGACCGATAGCACCTAGAAGAAGATAGAGTCCAGCAGAAAGTACAGCCTCTCTCGGTCTAAAGACAGTAGCAATCAAGCCGATTGCAAAGTTTTGCAGAGTGAAGGGAACAGGTCCAACTGGAAGACTGATTTGTGCCAAAACAGCAATGAGAGCAGCCCCAATAGCAGGGATAGCATAAATGTGAGCTTTTTTCAAAATAGTTAACCTCTTTTCTGATGTATAGTAACTATTATACTCATAGAGGAATCATTGTCAACCAATTTTTTAAAACAAGGTAACAAAAACTGTAACGGCCGATTTTGCTTATTGGTTAAGTTGGATAATTTTTTTGTTGATTCGAAAATTGTCTGTATAGATAATCCTATTTTATTAATAAAAAATATACTAGTAAATATTTGACAAATTAAAAAATAAGTGTTATATTAAAAATATAAACGGATGCATTTAGATGTGTTCAATTTTAAAAGGAGGGGTAGTTACGAGATATTTTAACGACTCTAGATACCATAACGGTGATTAAAAACCTAAATATAATCAATTCATATTAAAGTAATATGGAGGGACTAAAAAGGGGACTATTACTTAGTCTTCATCAAATATTTTAATCCAAGGAGAAGTAAAATTAAAAAAAAGAATTAATAAGAAAGCATCTGTTTTTCTAGCTGCAAGTGTTTTCAGTTTTAGCTTTGCTACTGCAGCTAGTGTTGTTAGTGCAACTACAGCACACCCTGCTCCAAGTCCCATTATTGATGTATGGCAGTATGGTGTAGATAATAGCTATGGTTATTCAAATTACTTTGTTAGTTCTCCAGATAATATTGGTTCAAAATTTTCAGTAACGAATTATTGGGGAACCGTTAAAGCTTACGATAAAAAAAGATTATGGATGGGCATATTCAAGTGCAACAAAATCTTGGAACGATGTTCGCTTAAATGCATATTGGGATTATTATAGATTTTAAAAATAATTTATGAAAACAGGAGACCCAATTATAAAATAGGGTCTTTTGTAATATGGTAATTGCTTATGAAATTAAAATTATGTATCATTGGATTCTTCTTTTGTTTGATTGCTACAATTGGACTGGTCACTATTAGTGATACCGAAATCCCCATACCTTTACCAATTGATGGTGCTTTTTCTATCCAAGGAAAAAGTAATCTTTCTAATAACGAAATATACGAAATGGTTCGTGACTTATCAAAAACGGAAAAGGTTACCATTTACAAGCCAATCGTTCAGAGTTCGGGTCAGTTGAAGTATGTAAATTTTGATGATGTAAATAATGAACAATTAAAGTCAGCACCAATAATAGGGATGTATTATACCCTTGGGAAAATGGATGTAGATAGTTTGAAACCACTTACGATGACGGGGCTGCAAACAGTCTATATGGCTTATCCTTGGTATATAGGAGGAATATTACAATTCACTGGAACTTTAAGAATACTGTTAATGGGTTCAATTTACTTAACTTTATTAGTTGTTTTATTTGTTGTTAGGACGAGGCAGATCAAAGAAGGAGTGATACGACGTTCTTTGGGCTTGACTGTATACGATCTAAGAAGAGAGTATGGCATTTCTCTTATTTTTGAACTGATTATGATGGCTTTATTGATGATTTCTTACAGTTCTTTTTTGGGTAATGGTTTCTTCACCTATAGTTCTAAGTTATTTTTCTCTCTGCTTTTAACGAATTTTATACTATTTCAAATCATTGATCTTATTACTTTTGTTTTATTTTGGTTGACGATTCAGATTGAAAAGCCCATTGAAATTATTAAAAACAAGGCAAAAAACAAGCTTATTTTTGTCGTATGGCTTGTCATTATTTCGATTATCATCCTTGTCTCAGGAATTTTTTTACAAGAAACAAAGAGTAGTCAATCTAGTATGAACATACAAATACAGAATTTAGTACCGTGGGACACAGTAAAAGACTGGAGAAGGATTGAGTTCCTTGGAATTGAAAGTAACTCTGCTAAAAATGGAGAAGTTAATGATTCAGATGGTCAGTATCTACAGATAGTTGCTGCCTTAAAAAACTTAGATTTCTTATATATAGAACGGTCTTCGGCATATGTTCCAGATTTCATGAAAACTTCACATGTTATAGAAAATTTTTCTAAACAATTAGAAAATGACGGGATAACGAATCCAGAAATAAATAAAGAGTTGATTTATATTAATCAAACAGGTGCCAACCTACAAAATAAAGTGAATGGAACAAACTATCATCTTTTAGATAATAAGATAGCAACCATCTATATTCCTGAGAAGTGGAAAGAAAACCAGAAATCTATTGAGAATACAGTTGTAGCAGAACAATTTATTGGAACAAACTATACAAAAGAACAGCTTGCAGTACAAATAATTCCTGATGGGGAAAAAATTTTTTATTTTAATGAGGATGCTGATAATAATCTTAAAATGAAAGATATTTTACCGCTGGCAAATGTAGCAGATAGCAAAGATAATATAGTTGTTGTTTTAGATACGGACAAAATGATGGAAAATAATAAGTTTTCTTTGGCTAGTAACATACTATATAAATCTCTTTTTAGTCCTGAAGCGGTAAAAAAAATAAATGAGATGACTGTCCCGTTGAATTTCTCAATGAATCCAGTAGATGTTTACCAAATTGTGAAATTAAAGATTCAATCCTTAGAGCACCAAATTCTACTATCACAAATCTTGCAGAAGATAATTTACAGTATTGTCTTTATACTCATTTATCAATATGTCCAACTTTTTATTACTCTAAAACAGAATGAATATGTGAAAAAAATCATTTTGGGTCTGTCAAAAACATATATAGCAATTTCAAGTCTCAAATATTTTATGATGACTATTACAATGGTTATTCTATTTACATTTCTTATGACAGGGCAAATAGAGTTGCTATATATTGGAGCGGCTTCTCTGCTAGTTTTGATGTTGTCAATCATAATGAGTTTTAGAAAATTATCTGAAAGCTACACTAAAATTTTAAAAGGAGATGAATCATGACAATTGACCTTTTGAACGTTTCAAAAAGTTTCGGCTCAAAGAAGATCTTTACAGACTTAAATTTAATATTTGAATCTGGAAAAAGCTATGCATTGATTGGAGGTTCTGGCTCCGGTAAAAGTACCCTTCTTAATATTATAGGAAGATTAGAAAAAATTGACAGTGGGAATGTTTTAGTTGATAAACAAGATATTTGGAAGATAAAAGAAAGAACTTTTTTTAAAAATACTGTTGGATATGTATTTCAGAATTATTCTTTAATAGATAACAAAACAGTATATGATAATCTGAGCCTTATCACTAAAGACAAAAAAACAATAACTGACGTACTTGAAAAAGTAGGACTGTCAAGTGACTATTTACACCAAAAAATATATGAATTGTCTGGAGGGCAGGCTCAACGTGTAGCTATTGCCAGAATGTTAATGAAACCACGTAAAATTATCTTAGCAGATGAACCTACAGGAGCTTTAGATGGTGAGATTGGAAAAGAAATTATTCGTTTACTATTGAATGAAACAGCTGAAGATAAATATGTCATTATAGCGACACATGATCCAGCTGTCTATAACGAAGTTGATGTGATAATTGACATGAAAGATATAGGGTATAAGGTATGAAAAAGAAAATTTATATTGCTTTGATCTTTGTAACTGGGGTACTCGCCATTTTCTTTTTTGGAAAACAAATGATTACAAAAGAAAATATCAATAAGCCAACGGTAGAGTTAACAATCTATACGCTTTCTTCTAGTGATACAGAAAAATGGAATAAAGTGAGACAAGTAGAAACGGAAGAAGCTATATACTTCATAACTGTGAAAGAAGTATCATCTTCAGAAGAAGTATTTTCAAACATCATTGCAAATGGAGCTGCTACGGGGTTCGGAGTTCGTGAAGAAGAAGTGAAGAAATTCAATAATGGTTTAGGAGACACCATAGAGGACTCTAAGCATAATAAACTAATTGAAATAGAATTTTTTACTTTTTCTGATGATGGCGCGGGATTTGTGGTAGCAAACTTTGACTACGGTAAAGAAGAGTTGAATTCTCAGAAAAAAGATATAAAAGAATTATATAAAAAAATATATGAATCTTTTAAAGAAAAGAATAAATGATTGTATTATAATCCTTGTATTTTGCTATGGTTTGTTAATTGATTTTTGCATATCTTACTTCAACATACTATAAAATAAAACATAAGAAAATGAGTATCTCCAACTACGGAAATACTCGCTTTTTGATATTTAGAAGTGTTTTTTGCTTTGCTTCTTTTGTTTCGATTAACGCATGGTTACAAATTCTTCAGATGCAGTTGGGTGAATTGCCACAGTTGCATCAAAGTCAGCCTTGGTTGCTCCCATTTTGATAGCAACAGCAAATCCTTGAATCATTTCATCAACGCCGTAGCCAATTCCATGAAGTCCGACAACTTTTTCTTCTGAAGCAGCTGTTATGAGTTTGAAACGGGATTCTTGACGGTTGCTGGTGCAAGCAGAGTACATAGAAGTAAAACTTGATTTGTAAACCTTGATTTGGTTTTGACCGTATTCTTTAATAGCTTGCTCTTCTGTCAAGCCAACAGTTCCGATAGCAGGGTGTGAAAAGACAACGGTTGGAATAGTTGAGTAATCCATTTTAGCAGTTGTTTTTCCGTTAAAGAGACGTTCAGATAAAGTACGTCCAGCCTTGATAGCAACTGGAGTCAGTTCTTTTTCACCTGTTACATCACCTAGAGCATAGATTCCCTCAACAACAGTATTTTGGTATTCATCCACTTGGATAAAGCCACGCTCATTCAGAGTCACTCCAGCTTTTTCAAGTTGCAAGCCCTTAACGTTTGGACGGCGGCCTGTAGCCCAGATAACTTGGCTAGCTGTGTGACTAGTACCATCTTCGAAATGAATGGTAATGCCGTCAGTAGTTTTTTCTAACTTGACAGGGACTTTGTGAGTGTGAAGTGGTAAGTTTGTTCTTTCCATTTCCTTGACCAAACCTTCAACGATGTAGGAATCAAAACCACGTAAAGGACGATCGCGGCGAACAAAGAGATCTGTCTTGACACCAAAAGTGTGGAGTACGCCAGCTAATTCAACGGCGATATAACCAGCGCCTAGAATGGCAATTGACTCTGGAAGTTCTTCCCAGGCAAATACATCATCAGAAGAGCCACCTAGCTCAGCACCAGGAATATTAGGAATACTTGGATGGGCACCTGTAGCAATCACGATATGTTTAGCACGAATCAGTTCACCATTTACGCTGACAGTATGAGAATCTACAAATTCAGCATGACCTTCGATCAGCTCTACGCCGTTGCGTTTAAAACTGCCATCATAAGAAGAACGAGCGCGATCAATGTAGGCTTCACGATTGCGACGTAGGGTTGCAAAGTCAAAGTTAAGATCAGTAGTCTTAAAGCCGTAGTCTTCTCCAAATTGATGGAAAGTCTCAGCGATTTGCGCCCCGTACCACATGATTTTTTTAGGAACACAGCCGACGTTGACGCAGGTTCCACCTAATTTCTTTTCCTCAATAACGGCCGCTTTGGCTCCGTGTTCACCAGCACGGTTCATGGTAGCAATTCCTCCGCTACCTCCACCGATAGCAATGATATCGTATTCTCTCATTGAAAACTCCTTTGTACTCTTTTAAATAGTCGAGTGTCATTTTTTGATAGTCATATTCTATCTTTTTTTTGATTTGATTGCAAAAATCTGCTACGCACAAAAAATTGCAAAAAAGCTTGCCAAATAAGTCAAGATAGTGTATCATATAACTAGTACAATAGAAAAGGAGGGTTTCCGAACGATTGTTTAATCCTGAACTGTCATTATTTCCATCTGAACTGCATTGTTTGCTGGAGGGAAATTTGGTATAATAGCAAAGTATTGTAAAAAAGAAAAGGAGTTTCATTATGAAGAAAAAGAATGGTAAAGCTAAAAAGTGGCAACTGTATGCAGCCATCGGTGCTGCGAGTGTAGTTGTATTGGGTGCCGGGGGGATTTTACTCTTTAGACAACCCTCGCAAACCGCTGTAAAAGATGAACCTACTCATCTTGTTGTTGCCAAGGAAGGAAGCGTGGCATCCTCTGTTTTATTATCAGGAACAGTAACGGCAAAAAATGAACAATACGTTTATTTTGATGCTAGCAAGGGAGATTTAGACGAAATCCTTGTTTCTGTGGGGGATAAGGTCAGCGAAGGGCAGGCTTTAGTCAAGTACAGTAGTTCAGAAGCCCAGGCGGCCTATGATTCAGCGAGTCGAGCAGTTGCGAAGGCAGACCGTCATATCAACGAACTCAACCAAGCACGAAATGAAGCTGCTTCAGCTCCCCAGTTACCTGCACCAGCAGGAGGAGAAGATGTAACGGTGCAAAGTCCAACTCCAGTTGCTGGAAATTCTGTTGCTTCTATTGACGCTCAATTGGGTGATGCCCGTGATGCGCGTGCAGATGCTGCAGCGCAATTAAGCAAGGCTCAAAGTCAATTGGATGCAACAACTGTTCTCAGTACCCTAGAGGGAACTGTAGTCGAAGTCAATAGCAATGTTTCTAAATCTCCAACAGGGGCGAGTCAAGTTATGGTTCATATTGTCAGCAATGAAAATTTACAAGTCAAGGGAGAATTGTCTGAGTACAATCTAGCCAACCTTTCTGTAGGTCAAGAAGTAAGCTTTACTTCTAAAGTATATCCTGATAAAAAATGGACTGGGAAATTAAGCTATATTTCTGACTATCCTAAAAACAATGGTGAAGCAGCTAGTCCAGCAGCTGGGGCTAATACAGGTTCTAAATACCCTTATACTATTGATGTGACAGGCGAAGTTGGTGATTTGAAACAAGGATTCTCAGTAAGTGTTGAAGTCAAAAATAAGAGTAAAGCCATTTTGGTTCCTCTAACAAGTGTTGTGACTGAAAATGATAAGAACTATGTCTGGGTGCTTGACGAGCAGAAAAAGGCCAAGAAAGTGGAAGTTGGTTTGGGCAATGCTGATGCAGACAACCAAGAAATCACTTCAGGTCTGACAAATGGAGTCAAGGTCATCAGTAACCCAACGTCTTCCTTGGAAGAAGGAAAAGAGGTGAAGGCTGATGAAGCAACTAATTAGTCTAAAAAATATCTGCAGAAGCTATCGCAATGGTGACCAAGAACTGCAGGTTCTCAAAAACATCAATCTAGAAGTGAATGAGGGTGAATTTGTTGCCATCATGGGACCATCTGGTTCTGGGAAGTCCACTCTGATGAATACGATTGGCATGTTGGATACACCAACCAGTGGAGAGTATTATCTTGAAGGCCAAGAAGTGGCTGGACTGGGTGAAAAACAATTAGCCAAGGTTCGTAACCAACAAATCGGTTTTGTCTTTCAGCAGTTCTTTCTTCTATCGAAGCTCAATGCTCTGCAAAATGTAGAATTGCCCTTGATTTACGCAGGAGTTTCGTCTTCAAAACGGCGCAAGTTGGCTGAGGAGTATTTAGACAAGGTTGAATTGACAGAACGTAGTCACCATTTGCCTTCGGAATTATCTGGTGGTCAAAAGCAACGTGTGGCTATTGCTCGTGCCTTGGTAAACAATCCTTCTATTATCCTAGCGGACGAACCGACAGGAGCCTTGGATACCAAAACAGGGAATCAAATTATGCAACTATTGGTTGACTTGAACAAAGAAGGAAAAACCATTATCATGGTAACGCATGAGCCTGAGATTGCTGCCTATGCTAAACGTCAGATTATCATTCGAGATGGAGTCATTTCATCTGACAGTGCTCAGTTAGGAAAGGAGGAAAACTAAGATGCAGAATCTGAAATTTGCCTTTTCATCTATCATGGCTCACAAGATGCGTTCTTTGCTTACCATGATTGGGATTATTATCGGTGTTTCATCAGTTGTTGTGATTATGGCTTTGGGAGATTCCCTATCTCGTCAAGTTAATAAAGATATGACCAAATCTCAGAAAAATATTAGCGTCTTCTTCTCTCCTAAAAAAAGTAAAGATGGGTCTTTTACTCAGAAACAATCAGCTTTTACGGTTTCTGGAAAGGAAGAGGAAATTCCTGTTGAACCGCCAAAACCGCAAGAATCCTGGGTCCAAGAGGCAGCCAAACTCAAGGGAGTGGATAGTTACTATGTAACCAATTCAACGAATGCCATCTTGACCTATCAAGATAAAAAGGTTGAGAATGCTAATTTGACAGGTGGAAACAGAACTTACATGGACGCTGTTAAGAATGAAATTATTGCAGGTCGTAGTCTGAGAGAGCAAGATTTCAAAGAGTTTGCAAGTGTCATTTTGCTAGATGAGGAATTGTCCATTAGTTTATTTGAATCTCCTCAAGAGGCTATTAACAAGGTTGTAGAAGTCAATGGATTTAGTTACCGGGTCATTGGGGTTTATACTAGTCCGGAGGCTAAAAAGTCAAAAATATATGGGTTTGGTGGCTTGCCTATTACTACCAATATCTCCCTTGCTGCGAATTTTAATGTAGATGAAATAGCTAGTATTGTTTTTCGAGTGAATGATACCAGTTTAACCCCAACTCTGGGTCCAGAACTGGCACGAAAAATGACAGAGCTTGCAGGCTTACAACAGGGAGAATACCAGGTGGCAGATGAGTCCGTTGTATTTGCAGAAATTCAACAATCGTTTAGTTTTATGACGACGATTATTAGTTCCATCGCAGGGATTTCTCTCTTTGTTGGAGGAACTGGTGTCATGAACATCATGCTGGTTTCGGTGACAGAGCGCACTCGTGAGATTGGTCTTCGTAAGGCTTTGGGCGCAACACGTGCCAATATTTTAATTCAGTTTTTGATTGAATCCATGATTTTGACCTTGTTAGGTGGCTTAATTGGCTTGACAATTGCAAGTGGTTTAACTGCCTTAGCAGGTTTGTTACTGCAAGGTTTAATAGAAGGTATAGAAGTTGGAGTATCAATCCCAGTTGCCCTATTTAGTCTTGCAGTTTCGGCTAGCGTTGGTATGATTTTTGGGGTCTTGCCAGCCAACAAGGCATCGAAACTTGATCCAATTGAAGCCCTTCGTTATGAATAAGATCAACAAGATGGACACTCGTCTATCTTGTTTTTGTATGGATTTCCCTATCGAAATTCATTAAAAATGTGATATAATGAAGTGTTAGAAAAACAGGTTTCATTTGCCTGGAAAGGAAAAATTATGTCTGAAAAGAATTTTTATATTACAACGCCGATTTACTATCCATCTGGAAAACTGCATATCGGTTCTGCCTACACAACCATTGCTTGTGATGTCCTAGCACGTTACAAACGCCTGATGGGCTACGATGTCTTTTATTTGACAGGTCTTGATGAACATGGTCAGAAGATCCAGCAGAAAGCTGAAGAAGCTGGCATTACACCACAAGCCTATGTTGATGGGATGGCAGTTGGAGTCAAAGAACTCTGGAAATTACTAGATATCTCATACGATAAATTTATCCGTACAACTGATGACTACCATGAAAAAGTTGTCGCACAGGTCTTTGAACGCTTACTTGCTCAAGATGATATCTACTTGGGTGAATACTCTGGTTGGTATTCAGTATCAGACGAAGAATTCTTTACAGAAAGCCAACTGGCAGAAGTTTTCCGTGATGAAGCTGGAAATGTGACTGGTGGTATTGCTCCATCAGGTCACGAGGTTGAATGGGTATCCGAAGAATCATACTTCCTTCGCCTTAGCAAATACCAAGATCGTTTGGTCGAATTTTTCAAAGCTCATCCTGAATTTATCACTCCAGATGGTCGCCTTAATGAAATGCTACGCAACTTCATCGAGCCAGGTTTGGAAGATTTGGCGGTATCTCGTACAACCTTTACATGGGGAGTGCCTGTCCCATCAAATCCAAAACACGTTGTCTACGTTTGGATTGATGCCCTTCTTAACTATGCGACAGCTCTTGGCTACGGTCAAGACGAACATGGTAACTTTGACAAGTTCTGGAATGGAACAGTCTTCCACATGGTAGGAAAAGACATCCTTCGTTTCCACTCCATCTACTGGCCAGTCCTTCTTATGATGTTGGATGTTAAATTACCTGATCGTTTGATTGCCCATGGTTGGTTTGTCATGAAAGATGGTAAAATGTCTAAATCTAAAGGGAATGTCGTTTACCCTGAAATGTTGGTAGAGCGTTATGGACTAGATCCACTTCGTTACTACCTCATGCGTAGCCTTCCAGTTGGTTCAGATGGAACCTTCACTCCAGAAGACTATGTCGGCCGTATCAACTATGAATTGGCTAATGACCTTGGCAACCTCCTCAACCGTACGGTTTCTATGATTAACAAGTACTTTGATGGACAAATCCCTGCCTATGTAGAGGGCGTAACAGAGTTTGATAATGCTCTTGCTCAAGTAGCAGAGCAATCAATCGCTGACTACCATACACACATGGAAGCAGTTGACTACCCACGTGCGCTTGAAGCAGTCTGGACTCTTATCTCTCGTACTAATAAATACATCGACGAGACAGCTCCATGGGTCTTGGCTAAGGATGAAGCTCTTCGTGACCAATTAGCAAGTGTTATGAGCCACTTGGCAGCCAGCCTTCGTGTCGTCGCTCACTTGATTGAACCATTTATGATGGAAACTAGTCGTGCGGTTATGACTCAACTTGGCTTAGCAGAAGTTTCTAGTCTTGAAAACTTGAGTTTGGCTGCTTTCCCTGAGGGTGTAACAGTAGTTGCCAAAGGAACACTAATCTTCCCACGCCTGGATATGGAAGAAGAAATCGCCTATATCAAGGAACAAATGGAAGGCAACAAGCCAGCTGTCGAAAAAGAATGGAATCCAGACGAAGTCGAACTCAAACTAAGCAAGGATGAAATCAAGTTTGAAGACTTTGACAAGGTTGAAATCCGTGTCGCAGAAGTCAAAGAAGTTTCTAAAGTTGAAGGCTCTGATAAGTTGCTTCAATTCCGCTTGGATGCAGGTGATGGCGAAGACCGTCAAATTCTCTCAGGAATTGCAAAATACTATCCAAATGAACAAGAATTGGTCGGCAAGAAAGTTCAAATCGTTGCCAATCTCAAACCACGTAAAATGATGAAAAAATATGTCAGCCAAGGGATGATTCTCTCAGCTGAACATGATGGAAAATTAACCCTTCTCACAGTTGATTCAGCTGTACCAAATGGAAGTGTGATTGGGTAAAAGTATACAGGACTAGTTCATGCTAGTTCTGTTTTTTTATTTATACTCAATGAAAATCAAAGAGCAAACTAGGAAGCTAGCCGCAGGTTGCTCAAAACA
>NZ_VMML01000037.1:0-20592 GCF_013277175.1 Streptococcus sp. 3167
TTATGATGATAAAGTTCAGATCTATGAACTTAGAAAACAAGGATATAGCTTAGAGAAGCTTTCAAATAAATTTGGGATAAACAATTCTAATATTAGGTACATGATTAAATTGATTGATCGTTACGGAATAGAGTTCGTCAAAAAAGGAAAAAATCGTTACTATTCTCCTGATTTAAAACAAGAAATGATTGATAAAGTCATACATGAAGGCTGGACTAAAGATAGAGTTTCTCTTGAATACGGCCTCCCAAGTCGTACGATACTTCTTAATTGGCTAGCACAATACAGGAAAAACGGGTATACTATTGTTGAGAAAACAAGAGGGAGAGTACCTAAAATGGGACGTAAGCCAAAAACGAGACCTGAAGAGAGGACAGAATTAGAACGTCTTCAAGCAGAAAATGAGTACCTGAGAGCGGAGAATGCCATCCTAAAAAAGTTAAGAGAACTCCGATTGAAGGAGGAAAAAGAGAAAGAAGAAAGACAGAAATTGTTCAAGAATTAATGACTGAGTTTTCGTTAGATCTTCTTTTAAAAGCCATTAAACTAGCTCGTTCGACCTACTACTATCACTTGAAACAGCTAGATAAACCAGATAAGGACCAAGAGCTTAAAGCTGAAATTCAATCCATCTTTATCGAACACAAGGGAAATTATGCTTATCGTCGGATTTATTTAGAACTAAGAAATCGTGGTTATCTAGTAAATCATAAAAGAGTTCAAGGCTTGATGAAAGTACTCAATTTACAAGCTAAAATGCGACAGAAACGAAAATATTCTTCTCATAAAGGAGACGTTGGTAAGAAAGCAGAGAATCTCATTCAACGTCAATTTGAAGGCTCTAAAACAATGGAAAAGTGCTACACAGATGTGACAGAATTTGCCATTCCAGCAAGTACTCAAAAGCTTTACTTATCACCAGTTTTAGATGGCTTTAATAGCGAAATTATCGCCTATAATCTTTCAACTTCACCCAACTTAGAACAAGTAAAAACAATGTTGGAACAGGCATTCACAGAGAAGCACTACGAGAATACGATTCTCCATAGTGATCAAGGCTGGCAATACCAACACGATTCTTATCATCGATTCCTAGAGAGTAAGGGAATTCAAGCATCTATGTCACGAAAGGGAAACAGCCCAGACAACGGCATGATGGAATCTTTCTTTGGGATTCTGAAATCGGAAATGTTTTATGGCTATGAGAAAACATTTAAATCACTTAATCAATTGGAACAAGCCATTATAGACTATATTGATTATTACAACAACAAGAGAATTAAGGTAAAACTAAAAGGACTTAGCCCTGTGCAGTACAGAACTAAATCCTTAATCTTATGCGTTTTGTTATGCAAAAATCACTGGAGTTTCCATACATATTAAGTGGAAATAGTTGAAATCAGTTCTTTTAATAACCATTGAATACCATATAGTACATTTACCCCAAATATGATATAGGCCGTATAAATCAAGTATTTTGATTTCTCCCGCCTCAAAGAATAAATCTTGTACAAGATAAACAAATTTAAAATAATAAATAATAGAGACAAAATCTTCCTCCAAAATCAATCATAAAAGTAGCCAGTCAGGCATAGTTCTAATATTTATTTTCGATTCGAGATAACAAACTTATCAATAAATAGCAAGTGAAATAAGGCCAGTACCAGACCCCAAACGCTACCACGAAAAGAGATTTCTTGATGATTGAGAGGAAGCAAATCGTTGTTACCTATATAGAGGCAGGTCAAAATAACAAATAAAATCCAAAATAAATCCGTCCATTTATATTTTGAAAAATATTTTTTCCACATAAAAACACCTTCTTTCCTACAATTATATTATAATACTTTATGTAAGCGAATACAAGAGTTATGAGGTAACCAACTACGAAAAAATATAAGGCTGAAGATAGTAAAAACCAGCATTTAAAGCCTTCACTGTATCTAGGATTTCCCTATTTTTAGACAAGATTGACCCAAATCCACAGCATTTAAAAAAGCGAATTTCAATCGAAACTCGCTTTTTTACAAAATGTATTAGTATGAATTTGATTTTCGAAGAGTATTAGTTCAAGTGCCAGATATCTTCGTTATACTGAGCGATTGTACGGTCAGATGAGAAGAATCCTGCTTTAGAAATGTTAACGATAACTTTATCCAACCATGCGTCACGGTCTTCGTAGTCAGCCAACATTTGCTCTTTGACTTTGATGTAGTCTTCCAAGTCAAGAAGAGTCATGAACCAGTCTTTGTTGATCAATTCATTGTAAAGACGTTCCAAGCGCTCTTTGTTTCCAGCTGCAAGAACTGCATCGCTAACAATGAAGTCAACCAATGGTTTGATAGCTTTACGAGCGTAGAATTCGCTTGATTTGTAAGCTGCTTTTGCGTAAAGGTCGATAACAGTTTCTGAATCTTCACCAAAGATGTAGATGTTTTCGTCGCCAACCAACTCAGCGATTTCCACGTTAGCACCGTCCATAGTACCAAGAGTCAAAGCTCCGTTCAACATGAATTTCATGTTACCAGTACCTGAAGCTTCTTTAGAAGCAAGTGAGATTTGTTCTGAGATATCACATGCTGGGATAAGGAAGCTTGCTGCAGTAACGTTGTAGTTTTCAACCATAACTACTTGCAAGTGTGGAGCTACTGCTGGATCGTTAGCAATAACTTCTGACATGCAAAGAATCAAGTGGATGATGTCTTGAGCGATTGTGTAGGCTGGAGCTGCTTTACCACCAAAGAAGATTGTGATTGGACGAGCAGGGATGTTACCAGCTTTGATGTCAAAGTATTTGTGGATTACGTACAAGGCATTCATTTGTTGGCGTTTGTACTCGTGAAGACGTTTGATTTGGATATCAAAGATAGAGTTTGGATTGATTTCCACACCTTGGTGTTCTTTCAAGTGACGTGCCAATTTACGTTTGTTGTGAGCCTTGATGCTTTCCAATTTTTCTTTGACAGCTGCTTTGTCTTCATAAGACAAGAGTTTTTCAAGCTCATCTGCTTCATGGTGCCAACCATCTCCAAGAATCTCATCCAAGTAGTGAGACAATCTTGGGTTAGCATGCATGAGCCAACGACGGAAAGTGATACCGTTTGTTTTGTTGTTGAATTTTTCTGGGTAAAGGTCGTAGAAGGCTTTCAACTCAGAATTTTTCAAGATTTCAGTGTGAAGTGCTGCAACCCCGTTAACGCTGTATCCGTAGTGGATATCCATATGAGCCATGTGAACACGTCCGCTCTCATCGATGATTTGAACAGCTGGATCTTTGTATTCTGCTTTCACGCGACGGTCCAATTCTTCGATGATTGGTACCAAGTGAGGAACCACTTCTTGCAAGAATTCAAGAGGCCATTTTTCAAGGGCTTCAGCAAGGATTGTGTGGTTAGTGTAGGCAGTCATGCTACGAACGATTGAGATTGCTTCGTCAAGCTCGATACCACGTGCAGTCAAAAGACGGATCAATTCAGGAATCACCATTGATGGGTGAGTATCGTTGATTTGCACAACTGCGTAGTCAGCAAGGTCATGCAAGTTGCTTCCTTTTTCGATTGCTTCGTCGATAATCAATTGCGCACCGTTTGAAACCATGAAGTATTGTTGGAAGATACGGAGCAATTCACCTTGACGGTCACTATCATCTGGGTAAAGGAAGAGAGTCAAGTTGCGAGCGATATCTGTCTTGTCAAAGTTGATACCATCTTTAATAATAGAAGAATCAACTGAATCCAAGTCAAACAAACGCAAGCGGTTCTTCGTTTCTGTCTTGTAACCAGGAACATCAATATCATAAAGAGTTGATGTCAAAGTAAAGTCTGCAAATGGTACTTGGTAGCTACGGCTTGAGCGAACCAACCAGTTTTGCTCTGTCAACCATGCATTTGGAATTGTTTCTTGTTGGTTGTTTTTAAGAACTTGTTGGAAAAGACCAAAGTGGTAGTTCAGACCAACACCGTCACCATTCAAACCAAGAGTCGCAATTGAGTCGATAAAGCAGGCAGCCAAACGTCCCAAACCACCATTACCAAGAGATGGTTCCAATTCAACTTCTTCAACTTCGATCAAGTCTTTACCTGCAGCTGCAAGTTCTTTTTTGACATCGTCGTAAAGACCAAGGTTAATCAAGTTGTTTGACAAGAGTTTACCAATCAAGAACTCAGCTGAGATGTAGTAAACTTTTTTCTTACCAGTGTTAACTGGTTTTTGGCTACTTGCAAGCTTGCTGTAGTTAAGAAGGGCAAGGTAAAGCTCTTCATTGCTACATTCTGCAATGGTTTTATTGTAACGATTTTGTACAAATTCTTGTAGTGATAACATGTTTAAGATGTCTCCTGATATTGTATTATTTCTTTAATTCTACCAAATTTTCATTGATTCGGCGATAGATTGTTGTTAAGTCAAGCAAACCTTCCTCAACAGCTGGTGTCAATTGCTCTTCAGTCATACGCCAAGACCAGTTTCCACCAAGGGTAGATGGGAAGTTCATACGAGCCGCCTCATCCAATTCTAGCAAATCTTGCATAGTTGCAATTGCCATGAAGCTAACTGATGAAAAGACTGTACGAAGCATAGCATGTGGCACTGTTTCGTATTCTTTACGGTTCGTGTAACGAGCCATGTACTCACGAGTCGCATCATCAATCTCGTTACGGTACCAACCAAGAACCGTATTGTTATCGTGAGTTCCTGTGTACATAACTGAGTTAGCAGGTGCCAAGTGTGGGCTATCGATACTTTCGTCTTCTGGGTTGAAGGCAAATTGAAGAATCTTCATTCCTGGGAAGCCAGTACGTTCACGCAACTCAATAACTTCATCTGTCATGAAGCCAAGGTCTTCTGCGATGATGTTTAGCTCACCAAGTTCTTCCTTAACGGCTGCAAAAAGCTTGTAGCCCGGACCTTTCACCCACTCACCAGGTGCTGCTGTATCGGAACCAGCAGGGATTTCCCAGTAAGATTCGAAACCACGGAAGTGGTCAATACGAACGATATCGTAGATTTTGAAGCTTTCACGCAAGCGTTCAATCCACCATTTGTAACCATCTTTGTCCATTGCTTCCCAGTCATAGATTGGGTTACCCCAAAGCTGACCAGTTGCAGAGAACTCATCTGGTGGACATCCTGCGATGCAAGTTGCCTTACCGTTGACATCTGTTTTGAAGAGATGCGGATTTGCCCACATATCGCTTGAATCTTCCGCTACGTAGATTGGCATGTCCCCAACGATTTCGATGTGGTTGTCGTTAGCGTAAGCTTTCAATTTCAACCATTGTTGGAAGAAGAAGTATTGAGTCACACGGTGGTAAACCAACTTGTCTGCCAATTGCTCACGGTAGCTTTCAAGTGCTGAAGCTTTACGAGCACGAACATCTGCATCTGGCCATTCAGTCCAAGCAAGATTGTCAAAATGCTCTTTGATAGCCATATACTCAGCAAAGAGCTCAAGCCATGATTGGTTGTCTTGAGCAAATTTCTCAAAATCTTTAACATCTCCTACTTCCAAGAAACGTTTTACCGCTTTTTCTAAAAGAGGACGACGTGCATAGTAGATTTTCGCATAATCAACTTCAGACGCATCGCTACCAAAGTCAACTCCTTCAAGGTCACTTGCTTCCAACAAACCTTGCTCCACCAAGATATCTAAATCGATAAAATGAGTGTTTCCTGCGAAGGCTGAGAAAGATTGGTAAGGAGAATCCCCGTAACTAGTTGTTCCTAATGGAAGGATTTGCCAGTAACGTTGTTTTGTGCAAACCAAGAAATCAACGAAGTCGTAAGCACTTTGACCAAATGATCCGATTCCGTAAGCTCCTGGAAGAGAAGAGATGTGCATCAACACACCACTTTGACGTTTTTTCATAATAGCACCTCGTGTGTTAAAATAATGGAACGTTGCGTATTTTTGCAGACGCAAACGTTTGCGCTACTTATAAGTATACTCCTTTTCAAGCATAATTGCAAGCGTTTTTAAAAAACTTTTTTGATTATTTTTAAGGAGACTAACCCATTTTAGCAAAGATAACTTATACTCAATGAAAATCAAAGAGCAAACTAGGAAACTAGCCGCAGGCTGTACTTGAGTACGGCAAGGCGACGTTGACGCGGTTTGAATTTGATTTTCGAAGAGTATTAAAACTATCTAATCCTAAAGTTTGACTCTCACGGGACAGTCTACAAAGTGCAAATCCTCCCCTAGAAAACTTGAATTTAGATGCAAGGGGCACAAAGATCCATAGAAAATAGATAGGAATTAGAAACAGGGAGGTAGCCCCTCCTGATTTCCCTCTTTAGATAGATTACATCTATTTTTTATTAAAAATACTGTATTCTTATCTATTTCACACTTTTCTTCTATTAAAAAGCAAAATCATGCTATCAAATCAAGCTTAAAAATTTTTTAAAATTTTTGTCAAAAACACTTGCAACCGTTTTCTATTTGTGCTATACTAAGTTCATAAAGGAAAACGTTTGCGTTTCCTTATCAATAAAACTTGTTATTCTTTAGGAGGAATACACTATGTCATCTAAATTCATGAAGAGCGCTGCGGTGCTTGGAACTGCTACACTTGCTAGCTTGCTCTTGGTAGCTTGCGGAAGCAAAACTGCTGATAAGCCTGCTGAGTCTGGTTCATCTGAAGCGAAAGAAATCACTCTTTACGTTGAGGACCAATACAAAGCTTATGCTGAAACAGTTGCTAAAGCTTATAAAGAGCAATCAGGCACAACAGTTAACATCAAATCTGGTGACCAACTTGGTGGGCTTGACAAACTTTCTCTTGACAACCAATCTGGTCAAGCTGCTGACGTTATGATGGCTCCATACGACCGTGTGGGTAGCCTTGGTTCTGACGGACAACTTTCAGAAGTGAAATTGAGCGATGGTGCTAAAACAGAAGATACAACTAAATCTCTTGTAACCGCTGCTGACGGTAAAGTTTACGGTGCTCCTGCCGTTATCGAGTCACTTGTTATGTACTACAACAAAGACTTGGTAAAAGACGCTCCCAAAACATTTGCTGACTTGGAAAACCTTGCTAAAGATAGCAAATATGCCTTCGCTGGAGAAGATGGAAAAACTTCTGCCTTCCTAGCTGACTGGACAAACTTCTACTATGCATACGGACTTCTTGCTGGTAACGGCGCTTACGTATTCGGACAAAACGGTAAAGACCCTAAAGACATCGGTCTTGCAAACGACGGTTCTATCGCAGGTATCAACTACGCTAAATCTTGGTACGAAAAATGGCCTAAAGGTATGCAAGATGGTACAGCTGCTGGAAACCTAATCCAAACTCAATTCCAAGAAGGTAAAACAGCTGCTATCATTGATGGGCCTTGGAAAGCTCAAGCCCTCAAAGATGCTAAAGTAAACTACGGTGTTGCGACTATCCCAACTCTTCCAAATGGAAAAGAATATGCTGCATTCGGTGGTGGTAAAGCTTGGATCATTCCTTCAAGTACTAAGAACCTTGAAGGCGCACAGAAATTTGTAGACTTCCTTGTTTCAACTGAACAACAAAAAGCTTTCTACGATGCAACTAACGAAATCCCAGCTAATACTGAAGCTCGTTCATACGCTGAAGGTAAAAACGATGAGTTGACAACAGCTGTTATCAAACAATTCAAGAACGCTCAACCAATTCCAAACATCTCTCAAATGTCTGCAGTTTGGGAACCAGCTGCTAACATGCTCTTTGATACTGTAAGTGGTCAAAAAGATGCTAAAACAGCTGCTAACGACGCTGTAACATTGATCAAAGAAACAATCAAACAAAAATTTGGTGAATAAAAAATTTGTTCAAGGGGGGTGGAATTCAAATCCCCCTTTGAATTTATCAATAGAGACACAAATAATTTAGCTTTCTTATAAAAAAAGTAGTATCCTATGAAAGGAGTTATTATGGAAAAGCAACAACCTAGTAAAGCAGCCCTGCTGTCTATCATTCCTGGATTAGGACAGATTTACAATAAACAAAAAGCCAAAGGTTTTATCTTCCTTGGTGTAACCATCGTATTTGTCCTTTACTTCCTAGCACTTGCAGCACCTGAATTGAGCAATCTCATCACTCTTGGTGACAAGCCCGGTCGTGATAATTCCCTCTTTATGCTGATTCGTGGTGCCTTCCATTTAATCTTTGTAGTCGTTTATGTACTCTTTTATTTCTCAAATATCAAAGATGCATATACGATTGCAAAACGCATTAACAATGGAATTCCAGTTCCACGTACTCTCAAAGACATGATCAAAGGGATTTATGAAAATGGTTTCCCTTATCTCTTGATTATTCCATCTTATGTTGCCATGACCTTCGCGATTATCTTCCCAGTTATCGTAACCTTGATGATCGCCTTTACCAACTATGACTTCCAACACTTACCACCAAACAAATTGTTGGACTGGGTTGGTTTGACAAACTTTAGTAATATCTGGAGTTTGAGTACCTTCCGTTCTGCCTTTGGTTCTGTTCTTTCTTGGACCATCATCTGGGCTTTGGCAGCCTCAACTTTACAGATTGTGATTGGTATCTTCACAGCTATCATTGCTAACCAACCATTTATCAAAGGAAAACGTATCTTTGGTGTTATTTTCCTTCTTCCTTGGGCTGTCCCAGCCTTCATCACTATCTTGACATTCTCAAACATGTTTAACGATAGTGTCGGAGCTATCAACACCCAAGTATTGCCAATCTTGGCTAAATTCCTTCCTTTCCTTGATGGCGCTCTTATTCCCTGGAAAACAGACCCAACTTGGACTAAGATTGCCTTGATTATGATGCAAGGTTGGCTCGGATTCCCATACATCTACGTTCTGACCTTGGGTATCTTGCAATCTATTCCTAACGACCTTTACGAAGCAGCTTATATTGACGGTGCCAATGCTTGGCAAAAATTCCGCAACATCACTTTCCCAATGATCTTAGCTGTTGCGGCACCTACTTTGATTAGCCAATACACCTTCAACTTTAACAACTTCTCTATCATGTACCTCTTCAACGCTGGAGGACCTGGTAGTGTCGGTGGTGGAGCTGGTTCAACCGATATCTTGATTTCATGGATTTACCGTTTGACAACAGGTACATCTCCTCAATACTCAATGGCGGCAGCTGTCACCTTGATTATCTCTATCATTGTCATCTCAATCTCTATGATCGCATTCAAGAAACTACACGCATTTGATATGGAGGACGTCTAAGATGAATAACTCAATTAAACTCAAACGTAGACTGACTCAAAGCCTTACATACCTTTACCTGATTGGTCTATCAATTGTCATTATCTATCCACTGTTGATTACCATTATGTCAGCCTTCAAGACTGGTAACGTAGTAGCCTTTAAACTAGACAGCAACGTCGACTTTAGTTTTGCTAACTTCCAAGGCCTCTTCACTGAAACCTTGTACGGTACTTGGTACCTCAACACCTTGATCATTGCCTTGATTACCATGGCTGTTCAAACAAGTATCATCGTACTTGCTGGTTATGCCTACAGCCGTTACAACTTCTTGGCTCGTAAACAAAGTTTGGTCTTCTTCTTGATTATCCAAATGGTGCCAACCATGGCCGCTTTGACAGCCTTCTTCGTTATGGCACTTATGTTGAACGCCCTTAACCACAGCTGGTTCCTCATCTTCCTCTACGTTGGTGGTGGTATCCCGATGAATACTTGGCTCATGAAAGGCTACTTCGATACAGTGCCAATGTCTTTAGACGAATCTGCAAAACTAGACGGTGCAGGACACTTCCGCCGCTTCTGGCAAATTGTTCTTCCACTTGTTCGCCCAATGGTTGCCGTACAAGCTCTCTGGGCCTTCATGGGACCTTTCGGGGACTACATCCTCTCTAGTTTCTTGCTTCGTGAGAAAGAATACTTTACTGTTGCCGTAGGTCTCCAAACCTTCGTTAACAATGCGAAAAACATGAAGATTGCCTACTTCTCAGCAGGTGCTATCCTCATCGCCCTTCCAATCTGTATTCTCTTCTTCTTCCTACAAAAGAACTTTGTTTCAGGACTTACAAGTGGTGGCGACAAGGGATAATTTATCCCCGCCACCCTTTTTCATTTTATACTCTTCGAAAACCTCTTCAAACCACGTCAGCTTCCATCTGCAACCTCAAAACAGTGTTTTGAGCAACCTGTGGTTAGCTTCCTAGTTTGCTCTGTGATTTTCATTAAGTATTAACGATTGTTACTGTAAGTAATGTCCTTACAACAAGCAATTTTTCTCCTAGACTTGAAATAAAGCGAATTTCTCTATATAATAATACTCATATAGAAAACACCTTTTAGAAAGATACCTATGCTTCCATATCCATTTTCCTATTTTTCAAGTATTTGGGGATTTCGTAAGCCCCTGTCCAAACGTTTCGGGCTCAACTGGTTTCAACTACTCTTTACCAGTATCTTCCTTATCAGCTTGTCGATGGTACCCATTGCCATTCAAAACAGCTCACAGGAGACTTATCCGCTAGAAACCTTTATCGATAATGTCTATGAACCATTGACAGATAAGGTTGTCCAGGATCTCTCTGAACATGCTACAATTGTCGATGGCACATTAATTTATACAGGAACAGCTAGTCAAGCGCCTTCTGTTGTGATTGGTCCAAGCCCAAGTAAGGAGTTCCCGAAGGACTTGCAACTGCATTTCGATACAAATGAGCTAGTCATCAGCAAGGAAAGCAAGGAACTGACCCGCATCTCTTACCGAGCCATTCAGACTGAGAGTTTCAAAAGCAAAGACAGCTTGACCCAAGCAATTTCTAAAGACTGGTACCAACAAAATCGTGTCTATATCAGTCTCTTCCTAGTTCTCGGTGCCAGCTTCCTCTTTGGTTTGAATTTCTTTATCGTCTCTCTAGGAGCTAGTCTTCTCCTTTATATCACTAAGAAATCACGCCTCTTTTCATTTAGAACCTTTAAAGAGTGCTATCACTTTATCTTGAACTGTTTAGGATTGCCGACTCTGATTACACTTATTTTGGGATTATTTGGCCAAAATATGACAACCCTGATTACTGTACAAAATATTCTTTTTGTTCTGTATCTGGTCACTATCTTTTATAAAACACATTTCCGTGATCCAAATTACCATAAATAGGAGATTTTTATGCCCGTTACGATTAAAGACGTGGCCAAGGCTGCTGGTGTTTCGCCTTCAACCGTAACCCGTGTTATTCAAAATAAATCAACCATTAGCGACGAAACAAAAAAACGTGTTCGCAAAGCTATGAAGGAACTTAACTACCACCCAAACCTCAACGCTCGTAGCTTGGTAAGCAGCTACACTCAGGTGATTGGTTTGGTTCTTCCTGATGACTCAGACGCCTTCTACCAGAATCCTTTCTTTCCATCGGTTCTACGTGGCATCTCTCAAGTCGCATCTGAAAACCACTATGCCATTCAGATAGCAACAGGAAAAGATGAAAAGGAGCGTCTCAACGCTATTTCACAAATGGTCTACGGCAAGCGTGTAGATGGGCTAATCTTTCTCTATGCCCAAGAAGAAGATCCCCTCGTCAAACTCGTAGCAGAAGAACAGTTCCCCTTCCTTATCTTAGGTAAATCTCTATCTCCTTTCATCCCACTTGTCGACAACGACAATGTTCAAGCTGGTTTTGATGCGACTGAATATTTCATCAAAAAAGGCTGCAAACGCATTGCCTTTATCGGAGGAAGTAAAAAGCTCTTCGTGACCAAAGACCGTTTAACAGGCTATGAACAGGCGCTTAAGCATTACAAACTGACCACTGACAACAATCGCATCTACTTTGCCGACGAGTTTCTGGAAGAAAAGGGCTATAAATTTAGCAAGCGATTATTCAAGCACGATCCACAAATTGATGCCATCATCACAACCGATAGCCTCCTAGCTGAAGGTGTTTGTAACTATATTGCCAAACACCAGCTGAATGTCCCTGTTCTCAGCTTTGACTCGGTTAATCCCAAGCTCAACTTGGCAGCCTATGTCGATATCAATAGCCTAGAACTTGGTCAAACATCATTTGAAACGATTCTTCAGATTATCAACGATGCTAAAAGCAATAAACAAATTTGTTACCGCCAGTTGATTGCCCATAAAATTATAGAAAAATAAAAACCAGCTCACGCTGGTTTTTTTGGTCACTAATTATCTATCTCAACAAATCTTCCTAGAATATGAACATTTTCCGAGACAGAGACAAAGGCGCTTGGATCCACTTGTGTCATAATCTGTTTAAATTCATTAAACTCTGCACGTGTAATGACAGTGATTAAAACTGCCTTTCTCTCGTGATTATAGGTTCCTTCTGCATCATGGATCATGGTTGCTCCGCGGTGCAATTTTTTATGGATTTTCTCAATTACTTTATCTGGATGATTGGTCACAATCATAGCCTGCATGCGTTTTTGCTTGGTAAAAACAGCGTCTGTCACACGGCTAGAGACAAAGATGGTAATCATAGAGTAGAGAGCGTATTTCCAACCAAAGGTCAAACCTGCTATCAGCATGATGGTCCCATTTACCAAGAGAGAAATACTACCGACATTCTTACCTGTTTTCTTGCGAATAGTCAGGCTGACGATATCCGTCCCACCACTGGAGATATTGTTGCGAAGAGCAAAACCAATCCCCAACCCCATAACAACACCCCCAAAAAGGGCATTGATAATGGGATCCTCCGTCAAGGTTGCCACAGGGACAAACTGGATAAAGAAGGAGCTCATAGACACCGTGATAAAGGTAAAGACAGTAAACTTATGGCCAATCTGATACCAAGCCAAGACCATCAAAGGGAAGTTAATGGCGTAGAAGGTTAGCGAAATCGGAATATGAAAACCAAACCAGTGATTACTCAAGGCAGAGATAATCTGTGCCATACCTGTTGCACCACTCGAATACACATGCCCTGGTTGGAAAAAAAAATTAACTGCTACTGCTGATAAAAAACCATAGACCAGAGAGGCCGAAATCTTCTCATCATATTTTTCGCGAGAGATGCTTTGTAAGACACGTAAAATTTTTATCTGATAAGCAAAGCGGCGCAGATAATAGCGCCACCGCTTAATTCGTTTTGCTTGTTTCATCTTCTTCTACTTGTAAGCTGAGTTCCTCTAGTTGTTTGAGTGCTACTGTTGATGGAGCTTGTGTCATTGGGTCACTTGCCTTGTTGTTCTTAGGAAAGGCAATGACTTCACGGATATTTTCTTCTCCTGCTAAGAGCATGACAAAGCGGTCAAGCCCGATAGCCAAACCACCGTGTGGTGGGAAACCATAGTCCATGGCTTCAAGAAGGAAGCCAAACTGGTCATTTGCTTCTTCGGCTGAGAAACCAAGAGCCTTGAACATACGTTCTTGAAGGTCTTTTTGGTTGATACGAAGGCTACCACCACCAAGCTCATAACCGTTCAAGACGATATCGTAAGCAATGGCACGAACCTTAGCCAAATCACCTTCTAATTCGTGAGCTGTTTCTTCCTGTGGAAGTGTGAATGGATGGTGGGCGCTCATGTAGCGGCCTTCTTCTTCAGACCATTCAAACATTGGCCAGTCAACCACCCAAAGGAAGTTGAATTTATCGCTATCAATCAAACCAAGCTCTTTGGCAATACGTCCACGAAGGGCACCAAGCGTTGCATTAGCCACTTCAAGCGTATCTGCCACAAAGAGAACCAAGTCCTTATCTTCAAGCGCAAGTGCTGCTGTCAATTCTGCTTGGATGTTAGTCAAGAACTTAGCAACTGGTCCATTTAATTCTCCATCAACAACCTTAACCCAAGCAAGACCTTTGGCACCATACTGTTTGGCTACTTCTGTCATCTTGTCGATGTCTTTACGTGAATAGTTGTCCGCAGCTCCTTTGACCACAATGGCTTTTACAGCAGGTGCTTCTGAAAAGACTTTAAAGTCTACACCTTTGACTACTTCTGTCAAGTCCTGAAGCAACATGTCAAAACGAGTATCAGGCTTGTCAGAACCGTAACGAGCCATAGCGTCATCATACTTCATACGTGGGAAAGGCAGAGTGACTTCGATGCCTTTAGTCTCTTTCATCACGCGCGCAATCAAACCTTCTGTAATATCTTGGATTTCTTGCTCCGTAAGGAAAGATGTTTCCAAGTCGACCTGGGTAAACTCAGGTTGACGATCTCCACGCAAGTCCTCATCACGGAAACATTTGACGATTTGGTAGTAACGGTCAAAACCAGCATTCATCAACAATTGCTTAGTGATTTGTGGACTTTGAGGAAGAGCGTAAAAATGCCCTTTATTAACACGAGACGGCACTAAATAGTCACGCGCCCCTTCTGGCGTTGACTTAGAAAGGAATGGTGTCTCCACGTCGATAAACTCCAACTCATCCAAGTAGTTGCGGATAGAATGGGTCACCTTAGCACGAAGTTTAAGATTTTCCAACATTTCTGGACGACGAAGGTCAAGGTAACGGTAACGCAAACGCGTATCGTCATTGGCCTCAATCCCATCCTTAATCTCAAATGGTGTTGTTTTTGCTGTATTGAGCACTATCAGAGCTGTTACATTTAACTCAACCGCACCAGTTGGCAACTTATCATTGGCTTGCTCACGCGCAGCGACCTGTCCAGTCACCTCGATAACAAATTCGCTACGAAGGCTTTCAGCTGTTGCCATAACCTCGGCAGATACTTTTTCAGGATTGATAACCAACTGCATGATTCCTTCACGGTCACGAAGGTCAATAAAGATCAAACCACCAAGGTCACGACGACGGCCAACCCATCCTTTCAAGGTTATTTCTTGTCCGATGTGTTCCTCACGAACACGACCAGCATACATACTACGTTTCATGTTTTCTCTCCTCTTTTATTCTGTTACTATTTTACCATAAAAGCGCAGGCTCTTCATGAAAATCAGCAGAAAAGTTTGCCAGTCTTTAAAAATCAGGTAAAGTCCCTAAAAATTAACGCCCATACAAAAAATCCGATGAACTTCACCGGACTCTTTTATTTTGAATTGTTGCCTGCTTTACGCTTTTCAGCAATTTCAGCTGCCTTTCGAGGCAAGACAATTTCCGTTATGTAAGCTGTCCCAAAACGCAAGACACCTGCAATAGGGGCAAAGACAACTGCTAGATAGTTATAGAAGAAATCGCCTTTGAAGGCATAAGCTAGCGCCCCAATGATGAAAAATAGAACGACTGCTTGAATCACTGCTAATAAAATTACTCGTTTCATGTGACCTCCTGACTCTATTATAGCATGAGAATCATCAAAAAGCCGACTAAATTATTCAAAGCGTGAAGAGAAATACTGTAGACCAGACCTTTTCTGCTAATATAAGCCAAGCCCAAACTAAAACCAAGGCTAAAATAGACAAAAAATTGTTGCACATCACCTGGGAAATGAATCAAGGCAAACAAAACACTCGATACCAGAAGAAAAATCAGAGTTTGTTTACTATTGTCCTGCTTAGGAAAGAGGTAGCGTGCTAACATCCCTCTAAAGATAAGTTCTTCCGTCAAAGGAGCAAAAATAACGACCGCAAAGAATGAGAAAAGTGGTTGAGACAAGGTCAAGTCTATCGCTATTTGCTGATTTACTGAAGGATCATTTGGCAAGAAAAACTGGACAACAAGAGATAAGAACCAAACCAAGGCAGGAAGCCAAATAAATCGGTTGAAGCCACTCTTCTCAATACGAACAGGACCTTTCTGATACCATTTGTAAATACCGTACACATAAACTCCAGCCAAGGCCACATAGAGCAAGGTCACAGCATAGGGTGAAGCGCCTAAGGCAAGCGAAGTAGTCGCGAGCCCCTGAATGAAGCCATAGATGAATAAAAAGGATAGAATGGCTAGAAGAAACCAGCCAAGGTTTTTAAGTAGTTTCATAAAGGACTCCTATCTTGCTTTATAACTGTTTTTCAATACAAAGAGGTTTGCTATTCCTAACACAAGTACCCAGGCAAGTAACATGCCGATATTAGAAAAAGATATTTCCCCACCTTTTTTATTTAAAAGATTTACAATAGGACCGATGAACGAATAATCCAACACTTTTTGAGCCGTATCATTTTGAAGAGCAATTATAGGTAAAAAAGAGACAATTAACATAGGGAAGATACTATAAACTTGCGCTTTAGATTGAGTATCTGATACCGCACCGATTAGAAGGTTGAGAAAAATAACACTAATAGTTGCTAAGACCAAATAGATAACGTAGGCAAATAAATAACCAGATACATCTACTTTAAGATAGATGGGAAGTACAATCATAGCAAGTAACATTATCAGAATAGGGAGAACAAGCATACTGAAAGTATATTCTGTTGCTGTCACACCACTTAGGATGAGTGATTTAAGATTTCGTTTTGCCTTATCTTCTGCCATCATAATCGATACCATATAACCACTTCCCATGCTCAAGACCATCGTCAAGCTAGCAGATAGTAAAAATAGGCTCAATTGTCCATTCTTATTTAAAAATTCATTATATAAAACAGCAATACCAAAAGGCATCAATAAAGTCGCCAACAAAGTTGAATTGCTAATAAGGACTTGTAATCTTAACCATAGTAGGGCATTTAATTTTCTAAACATCTAACTTTTCTCCTATCAATCTGATAAAGATTTCTTCTAGTGTCGGCTCACAAGAGTGAACCACCATCAAATCTGTCGTGTCTAAATGTGGCAATTCTTCAAATGGAACGATCTGTTCTCGTCCATCGTTATAAACCACATGTACTTTCTTATCCACATGATACTTCTGGATAATATCTTGTGGACTTCCATACTCTATTAAGTTTCCCTTATTTAAAAGAGATAAGCGATCACAAAGCAGAGTTGCCTCATTCATATCATGCGTGGTCAGAAAGATAGTTGTCCCCGCCTGCTTTAATTCTTGAAGTAGGGTATGAATCATCTTAGATGTTGTAGGGTCTAAGCCACTGGTTGGCTCATCTAGAAAGAGAATCTTAGGAGCATTCAGAAGGGCACGAGCCAAGAACATTCGTTGTTTCATTCCTGTAGATAGTTTTTCTGCGATAATATCTTTAGCATCTGCCAATCCAACCTGTTGGAGCACCTGATTTACTCTATCTGACTTGAGACCATATAACTTAGCATAGATGAGAAGATTTTTGTAAAGACTCATCTTTTCATAAAAACCACTTCCATCACTAACAATACCAATTTGTTCCAAATCATTTGAGGTTAAATCTTGAGAATTCTTGCCTAACAAAACTGTTTTACCTTGATCTGCAGCCAACTGACCTGTCAAGACGTTGATCATGGTTGTTTTACCTGAGCCAGAAGGGCCAAGAAAACCAAAGATTTCGCCCTCCTTAATCTCAAAAGAAATCTGATGAAGAGCTTTTTTGCTCCCAAAACTTTTGCTTACATTTTCAACACGAATCATAGAAACTCCTTTATTTGAAATAACGTTTCACCATAGGTAACTGCATCACATTGATATAAATATGGATAGCTCCGACAAGCAAAAAGGCTAGTAACTGAATCTCTCCTGTCAAGAAAGAAATGATAAAAAGAAAAATATATAAGACTGGTAAGACATACTGATTTAATTGGAATAAAATTCGAAAACTCTGTTCCAAATTAGCCTGACGCTCCCCTTCATCATAAGAATTTACATACTCTAAAACATCCTTTGGTGTTGAGAAAAATGCCAAATCAAACTGACGAACAATCGCAATGGTCTTAAAAAGATATTTTTGAACACTGAAAATCAGCACTAATGCCAAAAAAGAAAGAGATAAGGTTAGATGGCTTCCATTTAGTACAATTGCTTCACTACCTGAGATGAAAAGAGCCAATAAAATCGCTACACTTGCAATATTAAAAGCAATGGTTCCAAACTCGAGATTCCGATACATTTGCACATAATAGGTTTCATTCAGATTATCATCCATTTCCTCTTGATACAAGGAATGAAATTTTCTGCTTTTCTTTAAGAAATTGAATGTCAAAAGAATGCTAATGAAACCTAACACTAAACAAATAGCTGATATCCATGGTATCAAGACTTTCACATCTAACATGATTCCGTGGGATTCGGCAACAGCCTTAAACATCCCTACAAAAATGCCCAAGAAAAATCCCAAGACAACAACCATTAAAAACAACAATCCACGGTTCTTTTTCTTTTCCATATTCATTCTCCTTATTTACTTGCTAAATTGTTTGCTTTCTTTTCAATCCAGTCAACGACTGGGATAAGAGCAAAGTAGGCCCAGATAAATTGGTCGCTGTAATAGAGATCAAACCATCCTAGATTTGTTCCAATTAGTAGACACAGGCTGACTAATAGAGCTATGGCAACTACATAATAAATCACTCTATACTTGTTCATCACTCGTCCTCCTCCAAGCGAAATACCGATTCGACTGTTTCGTTGAAAATCTGAGATATTTTCAAGGCAATCACAACGGACGGGGTGTATTCGTCCCGTTCTAGTAAGCTAATGGTCTGTCTGGAAACCTCTGCTAGCTTGGCTAGTTCGGTTTGATTGAGACCATCGCGAGCTCGAAGCTCTTTTAGACGATTTTTTAGTTGCATGTTACACACCTACTCTCCGTCAAATTCAACGGTTTGAATATCCTCAATACGTTGCAACTTGAATTTTTCTTTCCCCTTTTTATCAACACGACGTAGCTTGACCCATTCCTCATCAACATCCACAACTTCCCAGTTATCTGTTCCAAAAACTTGTCCAACGATTGTCGGTGTTTTCCCAATCAATTCTTTTAAAATTCTTGACATTTCTTTATTTCCTTTCTGTTTTTGCTCAATTCTTTTGATTTTATTCTCTAGTTTCTTGACCTTTTGGGAATGGTAGATATAATACATAATCACAAGAGGTACAAATCCTAATGCCCACATAATCGTTCCTTTCTCCTTTTCTCTTAACTTGCTTATATTGTAACACATCTTTTTCTTTTTGACAAGCACATTTGTCAAAAAGTTTAGGATTTTTGTCATTTTGCAAAAGAAAAAGGTCAGGAATAAGATCCTGACCAGTTTTTCTACTATTAAAAGCCTAGTTTTTCAAAGATTTCTGAGAAGTTTTGGCTGATTGCATCAAGTGACACTTGCACTTCTTCTCGGGTTTGGTTGTTCTTGACCGTTACTTGTCCGCTTTCGACTTCGCTTTCTCCGAGGGTGATGAGGGTCTTAGCCGCAAAGACATCGGCTGACTTGAACTGAGCTTTGAGTTTACGGTTGAGGTAATCACGCTCTGCTTTGAAACCTTGTTGACGAAGAGCCTGTACCAATTCCAAGGCCTTGACATTTGCTCCATCACCCAAGACTGCGATATAGACATCTAGGGCGTTTTCGATAGGGAGGGCCACACCTTGCTTTTCAAGAATGAGAAGCAGGCGCTCTACACCAAGTCCAAAACCAAATCCAGCAGTTTCAGGGCCACCAAAGTAAGAAACCAAACCATCGTAACGACCACCCGCACAGACGGTCAGGTCATTACCCTCAATCTCAGTGATAAACTCGAAAATAGTGTGATTGTAGTAGTCCAGACCACGCACCATATTGGTATCGATGATATAGTCTACTCCAAGATTTTCCAACATCTGACGCACAGCATCAAAGTGAGCTTGGCTTTCTTCATCAAGAAAGTCCAAGATAGACGGTGCATTCTCTACAGCCACCTTATCTTCTTTTTCTTTAGAGTCCAAGACACGAAGAGGATTTTCCTCCAAGCGACGTTGGCTATCCTTAGACAAGGTCTCCTTGAGCGGTGTCAAATAGTCAATTAAGGCTTGACGGTAGGCCGCACGGCTCTCAGGATTTCCAAGAGTGTTAAGGTGCAATTTGACACCTTGGATACCGATTTCTTTCAAGAAATGGGCTGCCATCGCGATGGTTTCCACATCGGTAGCTGGATTGCTAGAGCCAAAACACTCAACACCAATCTGGTGGAACTGGCGCAAACGCCCTGCCTGTGGACGCTCATAGCGGAACATAGGGCCCATGTAGTAGAACTTACTTGGCTTTTGCACTTCTGGGGCGAAAAGTTTATTTTCCACATAGGAACGGACAACGGGCGCTGTTCCTTCTGGACGGAGGGTGATATGGCGGTCACCCTTGTCATAAAAGTCGTACATTTCCTTGGTTACGATATCCGTTGTATCTCCGACAGAGCGACTGATAACCTCGTAATGCTCAAAAATAGGCGTGCGCACTTCTGCATAGTTGTAACGCTTGAAAATCTCACGGGCAAAGCCCTCAACGTACTGCCACTTGGCAGATTCAGCAGGTAAAATATCCTGCGTTCCTTTTGGTTTTTGTAATTTCATAGGGAATCCTCTTTAAACTTAATAGTCTTATTTTACCATAAATAAAGGGATTAAAACAGTGAGAAAAAAATTAGGATTTCCCCAAAATCATTCATACCTCTCTCAACTAGATGTAACTTACAAAACCCCTGACCTCATGAGCCACTTTCTTCCTCCTCATGAGGCCAGTTTTACTTTCTGCTGTTCCAGTATCATTTTTCCTCGCTAGATTTCCTCAAAAGGGCATACTCCTCCCTTGGTGCGTCACACGATTTTTTCATCTCGACTGTTCTTTAATGTATCATTAACGACGCTTTTC
>NZ_VMML01000038.1:0-4026 GCF_013277175.1 Streptococcus sp. 3167
AATTTTGGGGTCGCAAAGCTACTATCCATTCGAAAGAGAAGTTGATTAAACCGTTCTAAAACAGGTGTGATAAAACTGTCTGCCTCTTCAGAACAATAACGATTACCAGGACGAAGCTGGGCATTGAAACAATAACCTGTCTTCCCCTCGAAAGCATAAAGAGGATGATAGCCATGAGCACGATAGTGGGCGTTATAAGCAACACCTTCTTGCTTGCCATAAGTTGTGAAATGGGTAGAATCGATATCTACAATGAGTTGGTTTAGCTGGTGAAACTGTAAAAAGAATTCGACCAATTCAAGGTTGAGGCATCGCAAACTATGGACTGTTTCCTCGTCAGTTCTGGAAAGAAAACGGGATAAGGTTGGCTGTGAAGCAAGCTGCCCTCCTTCCAACAATTTTGGAAAGTAGGCATCAGCTGACAATTCTTTACAAGCATAGTCCGTTCCATAGCCTGTTAACAGTTGAAAGAGGAACTGGACAAGAATATCTGAATCCGAATAACGACAGTAGCGGCGTTGGTCATTCGTTACTAAATACTTAGAAATCCGCTCTTTTAGTTTCAACTGGGAAAAAAGTTCCTGAAAAAAGATAAGACCACCATACTGGGTTAAATGACCTCCATCGAAAGATAGTTGGTAAAAAGACTTGTTTTGGAAGTGATGATTTGGTAAACTGTTCATGTGAGTTTCCTTTCTTTTTGTGTTTTTTTCTACACTTATACCATAAAGGGGAAACTCTTTTTTGTCTAGTAAAAAACACCCATTGGGTGAAAAAAGAAACCATCCAGGATCTAAGCTAAGGCAAGGATTCTGGAGGGTTTTTAGATTAGGGGTGAATAATTGGGGTTTAACTTACTATTCACTCAAATCATATTCATACTCAATTTGGCTGATATCACCAGCTGCGAAGGCTTCACGCGCTTGAACAAGCGCTTTTGGACGAAGGAAGGAACCAACATGATCTACTCGGAAAGGTGCGTGTGTATGTGTCATCTTTTTCTCCAATTCTATTTCTAAGGTAAAATTGCTAAAGCACGAACAGGCGAACCAGTCGCTTGATTCCAGTTAGGGAAACTGATACTAATCAGGGCACTTGCAGCAGGCACTTGATTTAGGTTGGCTAATACTTCTACCTGATAAATATCCTGCTCCAAGAGATAGTATTCATTGAGAAGCCCATGCTCAGCAGCAGGAATGCCTGCATCAGTGTCAAAAGTCTCATGACCGACGGCCTTGACCTGACGTTCATGAATCAAAAATTCTAAGGCTTCTCGGCTCCATCCAGGACTCTGTTGCACCCCATTTTCATCAAGATTACGCATAGCATCTTGATCAGGCCAACGTTTGGACCAGTCTGTCCGAAAAGCTACAAAAGACTCTGGCAGGATTTGTCCATGTTCCGCTTCAAAGTCCAAGATATCTTGCTTCGTCAAAATATAGTTTGGATTTTCAGCTACTGCTGCCGACTTATCGATAACAAAAAGAGGCAAAAGCAAGTCCTTGAGGTCAATCTCCTCCAACCAACGACCACCTTCAACAAAGTGAATCGGAGCATCAATGTGGGTACCGTACTGACCAACCACAGAAAACTGTTGCACATGGAATCCATCCTTCAAAGTGAATAAATCCTTCTTTTCCAAGGCTGGAAGAGCTGGGAAATGCGGGCTATTTTCATCAATACGATGGCTTAGATTGACCCATTTCTTTGATTTTAACGTTTCATAAAGCGATAATAAATCAGACATGACAGAACCTCCTTGATAGAAACATAGTTTCAAACTATATCAGTTGTAATAGATGCTTCTATTATACCAGCAAAGAATTCCCTAAACAAGCATTTATCGATTATATCGCATTACTCTTTTCTTGAGGTATATATAGTTTTAAACTATACCTTTCGACTGCCACACTATTTGTTACCTATGTTTAAAAATAAAGTTGACAATCTGTCAAAATCCATTATAATAATTACCATAAAAACAAAAAGAGGTTGACAATCTTGAAAAAATCATACACCTTAGTTCTTCCAGCTATCGGGGCTGCCTTGATTGCTGTGCTGGCTCAGATTACCCTTCCCCTTGGTCCTGTTCCCTTCACATTGCAAAATTTAGCGATTGGGCTAATTGCTACTATCTTTCGTCCTCGTGAAGCTCTTCTATCTGTAGGCCTCTACCTCCTTTTGGGTGGAATCGGTCTTCCTGTCTTTGCTGGGGGAAGTGCTGGTTTTCATGTCCTGGTCGGACCAAGTGCAGGCTACCTCTGGTTTGATTTGCTTTATGCCGGAGTGACCGCCTATCTGACCCATCCCAAAACCAGTCCCCCTAAAATTTTTCTGGCCAATCTACTAGGAGATAGTCTTGTTTTTGTCGGTGGCATCCTGGGACTACATCTCTTATCGGGTATTCCTCTAGCACAAGCTACTACAGTCGGTGTCCTACCATTTATACTCCCTGACCTTGGAAAACTAGTAACCATCACCCTACTTAGCCAACCTATTTTTAGAAGTTTGAAAGGACAAGGCTATTTTCAACAATAATAAAAAGAGGCTGGAACAAAATTCCGACCCCAAATATAAAAAAACGAACAAAACTATTTTTCTGGTAATCAGAATTTTGTTTTGTTCGCTTTTTTATTCAATTATAGATTTGAATAGCTTAATAGTTAAGGTTTTAAAAATTGAAATCTTTTTATACACGATTGTTTAAAAAGTTATCGCTACATCATTTTCAGTAACATGATAACTAAGCTCCTTAACATTGATATCAGCCATTGCCCTCATCCAGGAAATTGCGGATGAAGTTTGGGGCTAATACTCTTCGAAAATCTCTTTAAACTTTGTCAGCGTCGCCTTGCCGTACGCCAGTACTGCCTTCGGCTATCTTCCTTGTTTGCTTTTTGATTTTCATTAAGTATTACGTACCATCTCTCTAACATACCTAGTGAAAAGAGAAGCAGATAGAAATTGTGAACTGACTGAAAATAAATTGAGTTCATAGATTCCCCAAATCTCGGTAGAAAACAAATAATCATGAAGGACTTTCCCTTCCTCTGCCGTTAACTCTACCGTATCATCCATGCTCTTCATATAAGACTTAATCATAATGGCATTTAAAATATGTTTCTGTTTGTTTTGAGAATGGACATGCTTTTGATACTCCTTGCGATACAAGTCCTCAAGAGGAGCTATATTCTTTGGATCCAAGACATCTATGATTTCTTTTCTCAACTCAGAATCTGTATCATACTGAAAACCTCTCGCCAGAAAGAGAATTTCCTCTACACTGGCAGATATATTTCCCAAGGCAAATAGAAACTTTTCCACCGAAAGCTCACTCTGACCTGTTTCAAAGCGGGACAACATAGACGGCGAAAATTGTCCCCCGGTTGCTTGTCTCAGTGAGATATTTCTTGACTCTCGTAATTGTCTAAAGACTTTTCCAATCTGCTCCATAGACTTCCCCTTGATTCCGTATTTTCTTCATTTTATCATATTTTTCAGAAAATTCATCAAAAGCTTGCCAAATTGTCAGAGTTATGAGAAAATAGGGGATATTTATCATGTGGAGGGACTGTAATGAGAGAGGATATCAAAATCAATGACCGTGCTTTGGCCTTGCAAGATCAAATTATCGAAAAACTAGAGAAGGTTTTTGATACAGATGTGGAATTGGATGTTTACAATCTAGGGCTGATCTATGAAATCAATCTGGACGAAACAGGTCTCTGCAAGATTGTCATGACCTTCACTGACACCGCCTGTGATTGTGCCGAAAGCCTGCCTATTGAAATCGTTGCAGGTCTGAAACAAATCGAGGGGATCGAAGATGTCAAGGTTGAAGTTACCTGGTCGCCTGCTTGGAAAATCACACGAATCAGTCGCTATGGCCGTATTGCCCTTGGACTACCACCTCGTTAATCAGACCAATCACTTTTAAAGATGAAAAAAGCAAGCCGAAAATGGCTTGCTTTTTGATACTCAATGAAAAT
Source organism: Streptococcus sp. 3167 (assembly GCF_013277175.1). Taxonomy (NCBI): domain Bacteria; kingdom Bacillati; phylum Bacillota; class Bacilli; order Lactobacillales; family Streptococcaceae; genus Streptococcus; species Streptococcus sp. 3167. Next base: position 3,990 of record NZ_VMML01000038.1, read on the forward strand.
CAAAGGGCAAACTAGAAAACTAGCCGCAGGTTGCTCA